>CAZHAN010000136.1:0-3416 GCA_964530575.1 uncultured Rhizobiaceae bacterium
ATGAAAATAACATATGGTGAAATAGAGGGATCAATAAGATTAAGAGAGAGTATTAGTACGCTCTATCAAAACCAGGCTATTGAAAATATTGTAGTTACACACGGTGCAATTGGTGCAAATGCTTTAGTTCATGAAGCTATGGTTTCAGAGGGTGATCATGTTATTTCTATTTGCCCAACGTATCAACAGCATTACTCTATCCCAGAAAGTTATGGAGCTGAGGTTGAAATATTATGGTTAAAACCAGAAAATAACTTTCTCCCTGACTTGATTGAGTTAAAAAGTATGCTTCGGTCAAATACTAAATTGATCGTCTTAAACAACCCTAACAACCCTACGGGCGCACTGATGATGGATGAATATCTTAATAATTTTATTGACGTAATCGCTCCGTCTGGAGCGTATGTTCTCTGTGATGAGGTTTATCGTGGAACTAACCAGGAGGGTACTGGGTTTGCACCAGCTATGGCTGATATTTATGATAAAGGTATTAGTGTTTCCAGTATGTCAAAAGTTTTTTCCCTTGCCGGAATTCGTTTGGGTTGGATTGCAGGTCCACGAGAAGTTCTAGAATCTGTTATGATTAGAAGAGATTATAATACAATTAGTGTTGGGATGATAGATGATTATTTTGCGTCGCTAGCTTTGGAAAATAAAGAAAAAATTATAGAAAGAAGCCAAAACATAACGCGTGGTAATTTAAAAATCTTGGATGAGTGGGTCTCGAACGAGCCATCAATTACCTACATTAAGCCTAAATCGGGAACAACAGCTTTACTTCGTTATGACTTAGAAATGACATCTCGTGATCTTTGTATTCAACTTTTGCAAAATACCGGAGTTATGTTCACGCCGGGTTCAGTAATGGAAATGGAAGGTTGGTTGAGAATCGGGTACGCTAACAACCCACAAGTATTAAGCTCAGGTTTGAAATTAGTAGGTGAATTCTTATCCGAGTTAAGGAAGAGGTAACTAACTAAATTACACTTTTTTTCTTTAGCACAAGTAGTTAAAAAGTGACTCCGTATATAGAGAGCTTATAGATTTTTTAATTATTTTAAGCTTTGTGGTATATTATCGTATGCTCCGACAAAGCCATTCCAACGGTTTATATACCCTACTACATTGGCTTTTATCACAATTTTACCAAGAGCCAGTATTTTTCATAGAGGCCCAAGGTTCAGCAGAGGGTTTTGGGTTACCGTCTTGTAATAATTCAATTGATACACCATCGGGAGAACGAATGAACGCCATATTCCCATCCCTTGGTGGTCTATTAATTGTGACTCCTGCATCCATCAGTTTTTTACATAATGCATAGATATCCTTTACCCTAAACGCTAGATGACCAAAATTACGACCCCCATCATATACCTCTGGATCCCAATTGTAGGTTAGTTCCAATGCTGGAGCGCGATTTAAGTCATAATTTTCTTTATCTAATGGAGCACAGAGAAAAATATTAGTATATCGGCCTGCCTCACTATCAATTCGCCTACTCTCAATTAAACCTAAAAGTTCGCAATAAAACTTCAAGGACTCTTCTATATTGGAGATTCTAACCATTGTATGTAAATAACGCATTTTTATTATTTTCCTTCTATTAGTTAAGTCTTATTTTTTACGTGTTTCCAGAACTGTTAAAAAAATTAAAGCAAAAAGAATAAAGCTTACTCCAATTAACGTATTCTTACTTGGTACTTCTGAAAAAATGAGAAAACCAATTATAGTAACTGGAATTATATGAAAATACATCATAGGCGCAAGGAAAGAAGCTTCAGCATTTCGAAATGCTTTAATATAAAAAAACTGTGCCGTTGTTGCAAGCAAACCAATTAGTATCATTAGGGTCCATTGTATAAAGTTTGGTGAACTCCAAAAATATAAAGCGAACGGTGCTGATACAATGCAAACCCCAACGGAATACCAAACCATCAAAGGTAAGCTATCCATTTTACTGGATAAGTGCTTTTGAATAATAGTAGCGGAGCTACCGCAGAACATTCCAAAAATCGCTAATAAAGCAACTAGCTTTAGTTCTGGAGCTTCAGGTTTAAATGCGTACCAAATAGCTATAAAACCAAAACATAGCATCAACCACCGTACAGTAGATTGTTTCTCTTTTAAAAAGAAGAATGCAATTAGGGATATAACGGCAGGGCGAAGGTAACCGATTGTACTCACTTGGGCCAATTGTAATTGAGATATTGTAAAAAAGTTAATTGTTATTGCTGCAGAGGAAAAGCCTACCCTTAGCATGTTAATTACAATATTTTCTTTAAACACCTTCCCATCCCCTCTTGAAAGGATGATTGGAAGTAAGATTACGGTGCTACTTAAAGCTCTAATAAAAACAATCTGAATTGGAAGGAAGTCTCCCACTAGAAATTTTACCAAAATAATATGCGTTAGCATAAATACTTCGTTTAAAAACCAAAACTGGAGACCATATATATTCGGATTTTTAGTGATCATTCAGCGTTGCGTGGTGTAACCAGATTTACAAATAATCTAAAAGCTCCAGGTACTAAGTTATCCATTTGATAGAATAGGTTTAAAGCGCAATGTAAGTGATCTCCGTTACCAACTGTCGCGTGCACCAAGGCGCCATGAAGAGGTTTCTCCCCTGCGTCAGACATCGAGAGTAAAGCGGTATATTTTTCATCCCATTCTGAGGCAAAATAAAGCCCTCTCTCTTTAACCCAACCAGAAAAATCTTCTGCAGAAATTTGATTAGGTCCACTAAAGAAACAGTGATTTGGTTTTAGTAGAGTTACTTCACTCTGTGGGTCAGTTACTCGCCAGCGAATAGATGGGCTTCCCACCTGTAGAGCGTAAGGAGCACTTTGCGCCGAATCCCAATTATCCCAGGGTCTATGGTATTGGCTTATGTAACGCCCCCCTTTAACCATCCAATCACGAAGATGACCCATGGCGGCGTTGATTGGTCTGATTTTGCCCGAAAATACACCTGATACAATTGTATCAAAGTTCATAATATTTCCTGATAAAAGGTCCTCATCAGATATTTGTGTTACCTTAGCCCCTAATTGTTCCGCCCAGAACCACGCCCGATCTACTCCACCATCAATCCAGCCAATGTTGAGACCGGAAAGCGATTTTGAATTTACCAGAGCAATGTTAGTTTGACAGGGCTTAAAAATAACCTGCGAACTTATATGAGCATACGATATTTTCTTTTTTTGAAGAAGTGGAACATCTTTTATATCCGTAGGTACATTGTATCGCCCTTGAGGGGCGTTAGCTGGAATAAGTAATTCAAACTCCTTGTTTTTTTGCACAAGGTTGATTTTTGATGTTGTTTTCCATTCTTTAGGTGTCCTCAAGTTAAGTTTATCAAAAGAGTTATCAGTAGCATCTCCTGATAATTGCACTTTAATAGATAGATTATGATT
>CAZHAN010000137.1:0-3407 GCA_964530575.1 uncultured Rhizobiaceae bacterium
ACACCAAGACCCAACTTTATTATTTACTAATGCGGGAATGGTGCAATTTAAAAATGTATTAACTGGAACAGAGAATATCCCATACAAACGAGCAGTAACGTCACAAAAATGTGTTAGGGCTGGTGGTAAGCACAATGACTTAGAAAATGTTGGTTATACTGCAAGACACCATACGTTTTTTGAAATGCTAGGAAATTTTTCTTTTGGTGATTACTTTAAAGATCAAGCAATTGAACTAGCATGGAACTTGCTAACAAAGGAATTATCAATACCTGAGTCAAAATTGATAGTGACTGTATATATAGATGATGATGATGCTTTTGAGTTATGGAAAAAAATTACAGGGTTAGATGAACAAAGAATATTAAGAATATCTGGGTCAGATAACTATTGGTCAATGGGCGCAACTGGGCCGTGTGGCCCATGTTCGGAAATTTTTTATGATCACGGAAAGCATCTGGAGGGCGGCTTACCTGGAACAAAGAATGAAGATGGAGATAGATATGTAGAAATATGGAATCTCGTATTTATGCAATTTGAACAATTAGAAAATGGTACCAAAATTGAACTACCTAAACCATCCATAGACACTGGTATGGGATTAGAAAGAATAACAGCAGTCATGCAGGGCAAGCATGATAACTATGATACAAATATGTTTAGAAATCTTATACTTAAGTCTTCCGAAATGTCGGGGGTAAAGCCCGATGGAAAATATTCAATTTCACACCGCATTATTTCTGATCATCTACGTTCTAGCTGCTTTTTAATGTCTGATGGAGTGATGCCATCAAATGAAGGTAGAGGTTACGTGTTAAGAAGAATTATGAGAAGAGCTATGCGTCATGCGCATATAATGGGCACTAAAGACCCATTACTATGGCAGTTGGTTTCTACACTCGTTGAGGAAATGGGAGTAGCCTTCCCAGAGCTTAAAAGAGCGGAACCACTTATTAAGGAAACTTTAAAACTAGAAGAAACTCGATTTAGAGAAACTCTTTCTAGGGGTCTGGGTTTTCTTGAGAGTGCTGTAAAAAATTTGGCACAAGGGTCAACATTACCAGGTGAAATGGCATTTAAACTTTATGATACATATGGATTTCCACTTGATCTAACACAGGATGCTCTTAAATCTAGGGGGATATTAGTTGATCAACAGGGCTTTGATAATGCAATGCAAATTCAGAGAGAAGCTGCAAGGTCAGCGTGGGCAGGTAGTGGTGATAGCAAGACAGACGCTATCTGGTTTAATGTTCGAGATAACGTAGATGCAACTGAATTTGTTGGTTATGAAACACAAAAATCAGATGGAAAAATAGAAGCCATTATTTATGATAATCAAATAGTTACAGATGCTGATGAAGGATCAGAAATATCAATTGTTCTTAATCAAACACCTTTTTATGGAGAGTCGGGCGGCCAAGTTGGCGATAGTGGATATTTAAGAAGTACAACATCTGAAATTTATATTTCTACTACACAAAAAAAACTTGGTGACCTCCATGTTCATGTTGGAAAGATAATTCGAGGGAATATCAAACTTAATGATGTGGTACAGGCTGAGATAGATAATTCAGTTAGAACTAAATTAAGATCAAATCATTCTGCAACTCATTTACTTCATTCTGTTCTAAGGGAAGTGTTGGGTGATCATGTCACACAAAAAGGTTCATTAGTTGATCCAGAAAAACTTAGGTTTGATGTAAGTCATCCTAAACCAATAAGCCAACAGGAGCTTGCCTTAATTGAATCAAAAGTAAATGAGCAAATAAGAAACAACACATTAATCAAAACCTTATTAATGACTCCTGATCAGGCTGTAAAAAATGGAGCATTAGCTTTATTTGGTGAAAAATATGGTGAAGAAGTAAGAGTAGTCTCAATGGGGGTTTCAAATCATTATGAAGCATACTCCACAGAGTTATGTGGGGGTACTCATGTTATTAGAACTGGAGATATTGGTTTATTTAAAATTATTTCGGAGGGCTCAGTTTCTTCGGGTGTAAGGAGGATTGAAGCGCTAAGTGGAGCTGAGGCTGTTAATTATATTCTAAACCAGGACAATGAAATACGTCAGGTAGCGATCAAACTGAAGATTTCACCAAATGATTTAAATTCAAGAATTAGTTCTCTTTTAGAAGAAAAAAAGAAACTGGAGCGGGAAATTAATGATGTTCGGAAAAAATTATCAACAGTTGATAATGAAGATAAGTATCCAGTGAAAGTAATAAATGACGTTAATTTTGTTAGTAAAATTATTCATAATATTCAACCATCAGAATTAAAATCAATGGTTGATGATCTTAGGAAAGATACTTCAGGTATATTTTGCCTTATTACTATTTTTGAAGAAAAAGCATCAATTGTAATTGGCATAACTTCGGATTTAACAGATAAGTACAATGCTGTTGATTTAGTAAAAATTGCAGTAACTCAATTAGGTGGAAAGGGAGGAGGCGGCCGTAAAGATTTGGCACAAGGCGGGGGTCCTGATTTTTCATCTGCAGATGCAGCGCTAGAAAGTATTGAAAGTAGTTTATCTGTTATCAATTAAAAGAATTTGAATTTAAGAATAAAAATAGATCAAATAGCTTTCTCTAGATTTGATGATATTTTGCTTAAAAATTCCCTCGTATTTAGCCATTTTTGATTTTGACTGATTAATAAAGCTAAATCTTTTGTCATAAACCCATCTTCAACTGTTTTAATACATACAGATTCTAAAATATTACAAAAAGATTTTAATTTCTCATTATTATCTATCTGTGCACGATGGCCTAAGCCACGAGTCCATGCAAAAATAGATGCAATAGGATTTGTTGATGTTTCTTTTCCATCCTGATGTTGCCTGTAATGTCTTGTCACGGTTCCATGAGCAGCTTCTGATTCCATTATCTTACCATCAGGTGTTAATAAAACTGATGTCATTAGACCTAGGGATCCAAACCCTTGAGCAATGGTATCTGATTGCACATCCCCATCATAATTTTTACATGCCCAAACAAATTCACCTGACATTTTTAGGGCTTGAGCTACCATGTCATCAATCAATCTATGTTCGTAAGTTATATTTTTATTTTTAAATTCTGATAAAAACTCTTTTTCAAATACTTCATCAAATATATCAACAAATCTACCATCGTATATTTTCAGTATAGTGTTCTTAGTAGACAAAAATAGAGGCCAACCACGGTTTAAAGCGTAATTCATACACGAACGTGCAAAACCTCTTATTGAATCGTCCACATTGTACATCCCTAATGCAATTCCAGAACTTTCAAAATCGAATATTTTTTGACTTACCGGAGAACCGCCACTTGATGGAGTAAACGTCATAGTCAATTCGCCAGGCTCGTTTATTATAAAGTCAGTTGCTCGATATTGATCTCCAAAAGCATGTCTTCCTA
>CAZHAN010000138.1:0-3386 GCA_964530575.1 uncultured Rhizobiaceae bacterium
AGACTTCCAAGAAGCAGTAAACGAATAAGAAAACTAATTAGAAGAATGATTCCTGCTGCTTTTGGTTCAGGGGTAGCACAAATAAATATTGCAGTTGATATTCTAATTGCATCATTGCTCCCAGCCGGATCAATTTCGTACCTGTTTTTTGCTGATCGACTTACTCAGCTACCATTAGGGGTTATTGGAGCTGCAACAGGCACTGTATTACTTCCAGTATTGTCGCGTGAATATGAATTAAAAGATTATGTTGCAGCTTCTAAAATCTTTAATAAAGCAATTAAAATTGCTTTACTTTTCTCATTGCCTGCAGCGGTTGCGCTTATAGTAGCTTCAACTCCGATAGTGCAGGTGTTATTTGAGAGAGGTAAATTTAGCTTAGATGATACCCATAATACTGCTAGTGCTGTTTGGGCCTATGCTATAGGTATTCCCGCATATGTTATGATTAAGGTTTTGTCACCAGGGTTTTTTGCTCGTGGGGATACTAAGACTCCGGTGATAATTGGAATTTTCGCTTTACTAGTTAATATAGTTTTTAATTTGTTGCTGATGGGCCCAATGCTTCATGTTGGTCTTGCGTTAGCAACAACAATTTCGGCCTACTTTAACGCTAGTTTATTATTATTTGTTGTTATTCGAAGGGGGTATCTAGTTCCTAGCGAAGAAGTATTAAGGGCAATTCCTCGTATCATTGTTTCTTCTTTGGCTTTAATGGGGTTTATTTGGCTTGCAATTAATTTATTATCCCCTTTACTTAACGGTACAAATATTGAGCAGATTTCTTCCTTAGGATTTATAGTTCTATGTAGTATAGTCTTCTATACTTTCATGTCTCATGTGACTGGAGGGGCCCGTTTCAATACAATACGTGAAATTCTAAAAGGCAATAATAATTGATCTTAATTTACTATTTCGTATATTGGTTAAATTATGAGTAACATGAAATCTAGTATATATTCTGCTGTACAACCTACTGGAAATTTGCATTTAGGTAATTACCTGGGTGCTATTTCTAACTGGGTCAACCTGCAAGAAAAATATGAATGTATCTATAATATTGCTGATCTTCATGCGATTACGGAACAGCAAGATTCTAATCAGTTAAAAGATACCACTCTCTCAGTAGCTGCGTGTCTTCTTGGGTCTGGAATAGATCCAAAAAAATCAATTCTATTTGTTCAAAGTCATGTTTCTGAACATTCAGAGTTAGCATGGATTTTTAATTGCATTTCTAGAATTGGTTGGCTCAATCGTATGACACAGTTCAAAGATAAGGCTGGAAAGCATAGAGAGCAGGCAAGCTCAGGGCTTTATGTATATCCGAATCTTATGTCAGCAGATATTTTACTTTATAGAGCATCTCATGTGCCGGTAGGAGAAGATCAGCGTCAGCATCTAGAGCTTTGCAGGGATATAGCCCAATCATTTAATAGCCAATATAAAACAAATTTTTTTCCTTTAGTAGAGCCAATTATAATTGGGATTGCGCGGGTTATGAGTTTACGTGATGGTAGTCGCAAAATGAGCAAGTCTGAAGCCTCAGATTTTAGTAGGATTAATCTTACAGATGGGCCGGACCTAATAAAGCAAAAAATTCGTAAAGCGAGAACCGATTCCAACCCGTTACCTGGAGATCCAAAAGATTTAGAAAGCAGGCCAGAAGCAATGAATCTCGTTGGAATTTATGCAGCCCTTTGTAACAAAACTACTTTAGATATTTGTTCAGAATTTAATGGGGCACAATTTTCACAATTTAAAGAACAGCTTGCTGATTTAGTTATTGATTCATTTCAACCAATTTCTCTTGAAATGAATAAATTGTTAGCTGATCCTGCATACATTAAAAGCGTTCTTAAGGACGGTTCTGAAAGGGCTCGAGAGATTGCAGTTGAAAATCTTACAAAAGTTAAGAAAATAATTGGATTTTTGGATAAATAATTAATGTTTGAACTTAAGTTTTCAGACTTCATATAATTATTAGTCTTTGTTGAGGATTTTTTGACATGAATAATGATAAATTAACCTTTGATTATAATGACAAGGATTCTATTTCTCACGATTTGAGGGGTAATAATAAATTTTTGGTAGTAGTTGACGATACTCCCGAATGTAGAAAGGCAGTACGTTACGCTTCTAGGCGTGCTCAAGGATCAGGAGGAAGTTTGCTTTTATTGCGTGTTGTAGATTCTAGAACAGAGTTAGCCCACTGGATAACAGTTGAAGAACGGATGAAAGAAGAGGCATTTGCGGATGCTGAGGAACTTCTTGAAAATATTGGTTCTGAAATAAATAATTTGGCAGGGATTCTTCCTGCTGTAGCTATTCGTTCAGGTAAGTTACAAGATGAAATTTTATCTCAAATAAAAGGAGATCCAGCAATTAGTGTTCTTGTCCTTGCGGCAGCTCCAGGCACAGAAGGGCCAGGCCCTTTAGTAACAGCGCTAGCCGGAACTTTGTCTGGAGAAATGAAGATTCCAGTTACGGTGGTGCCTGGAAATCTTTCTGATGAAGAAATAGATCAGCTTGCTTAGAGATAATTTCTGTTTAATTTCAATAACATAAAAGAAATTATGAATAGTAAGTTCTTAAATCTCTATTTCGCTTGTCTCTAGACAAGTTACCCCTAGATAATTAAATATATACATTAAGTGAGTTTAGCCACCTTTGGGAGGGGTGGTTGGTTATTAAATTATGAGATCTGAGGGGCAATCGTGAACAGAGGTGTTTTTGGCGGAGGCGCATTATTGGGCGCAACGGTTTTCTTTGCGGCTTTAGCTAGTGGTGCAGTAATACCAAGCGCGACTAATAATAGTGTACTAGATTCTGATAAATTTTCAGTTGAGTATACTATTTATTCTCAAGTAACAGATGCTGCTGAGCTAACTAAAAAATTTACTGATTTAGGTTACTACCTTCCCGATATTCGAGAAGGATTAGAAGATGTTCCAAGATTAATGTTAGTTAATTTTCCAAATGACTTAATTGAGCTTCATTCAGTTGAAAAACGTAAGGCATTATTTATTCAAGCTCTTCTTCCTATTGTTCTTCAGGCAAATGAAAAGATTGTGATTGAACGAACAAAACTGCTTTCATTATTGATGCAAACTAATAGTAGCTGGACAAAAAATGATCACGATTGGATTTCAGATCTTCATCAACGATATAAAGTGGAAGAAACTAATCTTGAAGAACTGCTACGTCGTGTTGACATCATACCTCCATCTCTAGCGTTGGCTCAGGCCGCTGTGGAATCAGGCTGGGGAACTTCCAGATTTGCACAAGAAGGTAATGCAGTTTTTGGCCAATGGACTTATGAGCCATCACAAGGGATAGCTCCTGCTGAAGCTACAAGTGGAAGTCGACACTACGTAAAGAGTTTTGAA
>CAZHAN010000139.1:0-3373 GCA_964530575.1 uncultured Rhizobiaceae bacterium
AGTAACTAGCTTAGAGCCAGGTATGGCCAACACAGAATTTTCCTTAGTTCGATTGCAGAATCAAGATAAAGCTGATGCTGTATATCAAGGAGTGACCCCCCTTTCCGCAGATGATGTTGCTGACATGGCTATCTACATCTCCTCTCTGCCGCAACACATAAATATTAATGTTGTTGAAGTTATGCCTATAGGGCAATCTTTTGATGGATTTAAAATACATCGTGATAACAAAAAAGACCGATAAATTGTGATCAAATTAATCTTTTTTGTGAATCTTTTGTTGTGCTTACCAAAAACCAAACCAGACACCTACACCATGGACAATCGCAATGGGAAACATGATGGCTCCCGCTATGAGAAATCCCCATCTATCATCACTAAAACAGACAAACAAATGAGTAAACCAAGCTGCTACACTTAAGGTCATAACCACTAAGTATGTTGTTATTAATTTCTGTATATTGTTCCAAAATAACATTTTATTTTCCTTAACAAGGAGACAATAACTGATTCAGTTAGCAAGTGATTAGCATAAAAAGATATTAACAGTAACTATGACATAAAGATCTGACTTATGAAGAATTATTTATAAAAAAAGAGGGCAATAGTTTGCCCTCTTTTTATAATATTAATGTAATGAATTAGAAGCCCATTCCACCCATTCCACCCATTCCACCCATGTCACCCATTGGGCCGTCTCCGGCAGGAGCAGCTTTCTTTTCAGGTTTTTCAGCGATCATCGCTTCGGTGGTAATCAATAGTCCTGCAACTGAAGCAGCGTCTTGTAAGGCCGTTCGAACAACCTTCGCTGGATCAATTATACCAGCCTCAACAAGGTCACAATATTCCTCGTTTTGTGCATCAAATCCAAAGCGAGTATTCTTTTGCTCTAGAAGTTTGCCTGCAATAACTGCTCCGTCAAGACCTGCATTCTCAACAATCTGTCTAACTGGTGCTTCAAGTGCTCTGCGAACAATCTCAATACCAACCTGCTGATCGTCATTATCAGCTTCTAATTTTGCAATTGCTCTAGATGCATACAAAAGAGTCGTTCCGCCACCAGGAACAATACCCTCCTCTACTGCCGCTCTTGTTGAATGAAGCGCATCATCAACGCGATCTTTGCGTTCTTTAACCTCGAGTTCAGAACCGCCACCAACTTTTATGACAGCAACTCCGCCAGCAAGTTTAGCAAGTCTTTCTTGAAGTTTTTCTTTATCGTACTCAGAAGTCGTGTGTTCTAATTGTTGTCTTATTTGACTACAGCGACCCTGAATATCCTTTTTCTTTCCTGCGCCAGATACAATAGTGGTATCTTCCTTAGATAAAGTAACTCTTTTAGCGGTACCAAGCATATCCAGAGTTACACTTTCAAGCTTAATTCCAAGATCTTCTGAGATAACAGTAGCTTGTGTAAGCACAGCAATGTCTTCGAGCATTGCTTTTCTACGGTCACCAAACCCTGGTGCTTTTGCTGCTGAAACTTTAAGTCCACCTCGTAATTTATTAACCACTAAAGTAGCAAGAGCCTCACCTTCGATATCTTCAGCAATAATTAATAAGGGTCTGCTAGTTTGAACAACTGCCTCAAGAACTGGAAGCATAGCTTGTAAATTAGAAAGTTTCTTTTCGTGAAGGAGTATGTATGGATCCTCAAGCTCAACTAGCATTTTTTCTGCGTTTGTAACGAAGTATGGGGATAGATACCCTCGATCAAATTGCATACCTTCAACAACATCGAGCTCAGTTTCCAACCCTTTAGCTTCTTCGACGGTAATTACACCCTCTTTACCAACTTTTTCCATTGCTTCAGCAATAAATTCACCTATTTCGGTCTCACCATTTGCTGAGATTGTACCAACTTGAGCAATTTCATCATTTGATTTAACTGCCTTGGAACGTTTTTCAATATCTGCTACTGCACCTGAAACGCCCATCTCAATACCACGCTTGAGATCCATCGGATTCATACCTGCTGCTACAGACCTTAAACCCTCTCTAACAATTGCCTGGGCTAGTACTGTTGCGGTTGTGGTTCCGTCTCCAGCTTCATCGGATGTTCGTGATGCTACCTCACGTACCATTTGAGCACCCATATTTTGAAATTTATCTGATAACTCAATTTCTTTAGCTACAGACACACCATCTTTTGTTATTCTAGGAGCACCAAACGACTTCTCTAATAGGACATTTCTACCCTTAGGGCCTAAGGTTACCCTTACTGCATTTGCTAATGCATCAACGCCTTGAAGTATTTTTTCACGTGCTTCGTAGTCGAACCGAAGTTCTTTAGCTGCCATTTCGATTTCCTCGCCTTATTCTATGATTCCCATAATGTCAGATTCTTTCATGATTAACAGATCTTCTCCATCAATCCGAACTTCAGTGCCACCCCACTTACCAAACAAGACGTGGTCACCTTTTTTTACATCCAACGGTTGAATTTTTCCGTTATCGCCTAGAGAACCAGGTCCCGCTGCGAGAACTTTGCCCTCAGAGGGCTTTTCTTTGGCTGTATCAGGAATGATGATACCTCCCTTGGTCTTTTCGTCTTCTTCAATGCGCCTGACCAGAACGCGATCGTGCAAAGGCCTTAACTTCATGGTTTTTCGTCTTCCTCCAAACAAATGAACTCGTCTAACAGGGTACTTCCCGCGCGAGACGATGGGTTTTAGCACTCTCTATTAGTGAGTGCTAGGCATATATGTATGTGTCTGTTACTTTTCTTTCAAGGAGTAGAGAGAAAAATTGTTAGCCGTCAGTTCTTAAAGTCTTCTTAAACCTAGCAATATCAACCTCATTGAGGCTTACTTTAATGTGAGCTGACGATGAATCATCATGTCTTTCGAATACCCTTCCTCGAGAATAAAGCCAAGAAATTGACTTCCCATCATCTAAAGAAATATCAACATTGATTGTTTTTCTTGAATTTAAAAAAAGAGCTTCAATCACATTGAGTAGTTCACCTACACCATCCCCATTCTCAGCAGAAACAATGACATCATGAGGTTTACGTTTTGAACTATTCGCAAGCTTTTCTTTTGAGAAATTATCTAAAAGATCTATTTTATTTAAAACATTAATTATGCGGTTATCTGAATCTGGAAAAATACTAAGAGCCTTAAGGACATTAATTACATCTTTATATTGAGAATGATAATCTGGACTTGAAATGTCCTGAACATGAAGAATGACGTCAGCATGAATTACCTCTTCTAAGGTAGCTCTAAATGCAGCAATTAAATCTGGAGGCAAATCTGATATAAAGCCTACTGTATCTGAAAAAATAACTTTTGTTCCATTTGGTAGTTCTACAGAGCGCATTGTTGGATCAAGAGTTGCAAACAACATATCCTCAGAAAAAACATCTTCG
>CAZHAN010000140.1:0-3320 GCA_964530575.1 uncultured Rhizobiaceae bacterium
GAATGAACTCCCCAGTTTTATCTCCTAGAGTACCAATTCCTATGGAAAATAACAATATAAGTTAACTTAATTTGTATGTTTAGGAATGAGCAGGCTAAATGGAAGACTCAAATGATAGGGACGATGGGAAAGATCGTCGTGATTTTCTTTATATAGCTACTGGTGCAATGACTGCAGTAGGTTCGGGAGCAGCTGTTTGGCCACTAATTGATCAAATGAACCCCGCCGCTGATACATTAGCTTTAGCCTCCATTGAGGTTGATATATCAAATATCGACAAAGGTGAGTCCATAACAGTCCAATGGAGAGGAAAACCAGTTTTTATCCGGCATCGAACGCAGGAAGAAATTGATGCAGCTCAAGCTGACGATAATATAGACCTTCGCCAACCAGAAGCTGATTCTTCTAGAGTCTTAAGGTCAGAGTGGCTTGTAATGGTTGGAGTCTGTACTCACTTAGGGTGTATTCCATTAGGACAAAAAATAACTGAAATAAGAGGGGATTGGAATGGATGGTTTTGTCCTTGTCATGGCTCACACTACGACACTTCTGGAAGGATTCGTAAAGGACCTGCACCTGAAAATTTAGAAATCCCATCATATGAATTCTTAAGTGATACCCTAATAAAAATTGGTTGATAAACAATGAATATAAGTAACAATTCTGAAAGCAAAAAAAGCCAAAAAGGTATTATTTCCTGGATTGAATATAGACTGCCCATATTCTCATTTCTTGATAACACAGTTGGTACTAAATATCCCGCACCTCGTAATTTGAATTATTTTTGGAATTTTGGTTCTTTAGCTGGATTAGCTCTAATCATACAAATTGTAACAGGTGTTGTTCTCGCTATGCACTATGTTCCTACTGCGGAAGGTGCATTTGAGAGTGTTGAAAGAATTATGAGAGATGTTAACTATGGATGGTTAATCAGATATGTCCACGCTAACGGAGCTTCTTTATTCTTTGCTGTAGTCTATATCCACCTTCTTAGGGGGCTTTATTATGGTTCATACAAGTTTCCCAGGGAGTTACTCTGGTGGATAGGGCTTATAATTCTTCTCCTGATGATTATTACAGCTTTTATGGGATATGTTCTTCCTTGGGGGCAAATGAGTTTTTGGGCTGCTACAGTTATCACAAATGTCTTTAGCGCCGTTCCTCTTATAGGTGATCCAATTGTTTTATGGCTGTGGGGAGATTTTTCCGTTGGAGATGCCCTACTTAAGCGATTCTTCAGCCTTCATTATGTTTTGCCCTTTGTTATTGCAGGTCTTGCATTTATTCATCTTTGGGCGTTGCATGAGCATAAGTCAAACAATCCCCTTGGTATTGACATGAAGGGCCCAAAAGATTCCTTACCTTTTCATCCATATTATACTTCAAAGGATTTAGTTGGTGTTGGATTTTATTTCATAGCATTAGCTGGCCTAGTATTTTATGCACCTAATGCATTGGGAGAGGTTGATAATTATATTCAGGCAAATCCATTACAAACTCCTACCCATATCGTTCCAGAATGGTATCTATTGCCTTTCTATGCAATTTTACGCGCAGTACCTGATAAGTTAGGTGGAGTAATAGCACTTTTGGCTGCTTTCTTAGTGCTATTTATAGTTCCTTGGTTAGATACATCTAAGGTGCGTTCAGCCACTTTTAGGCCTATTTATAAACAGTTATTCTGGATTCTTGTTCTAGATATTTTAGTATTGGGATGGATTGGTAAAAGCCCACCTGAAGGTTATTATGTAATCATCGGGCAACTCGCTACAGCCTATTATTTCATTCATTTTTTAATTTTATTACCAATTATTGGTAAATTAGAAACTCCAAATCCTTTACCAGATTCAATTGCAGGATCTGTGTTGGAATCGGTTAACAACGGTAATGACCCATGATGAGATTAGGAATTGTATGCTTATTTTTCTTATCAATGGTTATTTCTTTACCAACTTATGCAAAGGAGGCTGAACAGCCAGTTAAGGTTGATTGGCCTTTTGATGGTATATTAGGAAAATATAATCAACAATCTTTACAGAATGGATTACAGGTTTATTTAAATTCTTGTACATACTGTCACTCGTTGAAGCTTGTTGCATACAGAAATTTAACAGAAATAGGGCTTTCTGAAAATTTTGTTAAGGCTATTGCAGCTGAAGCAACAGTTAATGATGGACCAGATGAATTTGGAGAAATGTTTGATCGTCCAGCAGTGTTATCCGATCGTTTTGCTCTTCCATTTCCAAATGACCAAGCAGCAAGATTTGCAAATGGTGGTGCTTTACCTCCTGATCTTTCTTTAATTGTAAAAGCACGAAAGGGAGGGGCAAATTATCTTTTTTCTATTTTAACTGGATATATTGATTCTCCTTTGGGAGTAGAGGTTGCGGAGGGTATGATGTACAACCCTTATTTTCCTGGAGGCCAAATCTCCATGCCGTCACCTCTCTACGAAGGTATGCTCATGAACGATGAGGGTGTTCCATTTACAATTGACCAAATGGCTTACGATGTAACTCAGTTTTTAGTTTGGGCTTCAGAACCTAAAATGGAGATGCGTAAAAAGATGGGTATAAGTGTCATTATGTTTTTAATAATTATGACTGGACTATTTATTGCAGTTAAAAGAAGAGTTTGGGCAAACTTACATTAATCTATACTTAGGGGGGGGGGATTCAGAATGATCGGCGTTATTGGAGGAAGTGGCGTTTATGATATTGATGGGCTTTCCTCTATGGAATGGAGAAGGATTGAATCTTCTTTTGGAGAGCCTTCTGATGAACTGATGTTTGGTAAGCTTGATAAAAACGATATAGTTTTTTTGCCTCGCCATAGTCGTGGACATAAGATTCCTCCAGATGGAATAAACTATAGAGCAAATATTGATGCTCTTAAACGAGTTGGTGTCACAGATATAATATCACTTTCAGCAGTAGGTTCCTTTAGAGATGATTTAACTCCGGGAACATTTGTATTGCCAGATCAATTTATTGATAGAACCATTCATAGAAAAAAAAGTTTTTTTGGTCCTGGACTAGTCGCACATGTTTCTATGGCTCATCCAGTTTGCAATAGATTAAGTGAAAAGATCGAGGGGGTTGCAAGGAAAATTGGGTTAAAGATTGTTCGTGGAGGAGTATACTTAGCTATGGAGGGCCCCCAGTTTTCTACACTAGCTGAATCTGAGCTATATCGAAAATGGGGTTGTGATGTTATTGGAATGACTAATATGCCTGAGGCAAAGCTCGCAAGGGAGGCTGAAATTTGTTATTCAACTATTGGGATGGTTACGGATTATGATTGTTGGCACCCAGATCATG
>CAZHAN010000141.1:0-3267 GCA_964530575.1 uncultured Rhizobiaceae bacterium
ACGAACAGTGGTCTGATATTGCTCGCTGGACGCTGAATGCTTTAATTAATGCTGAAGAATATGGCATTACTCAAAGTAATGTTTCAACTCTAGCGGCTGGAAGTGATAATCCAGAAATCAACCGTATGTTGGGATCTGAAGGAACTCTAGGTGAATGGCTCGGTCTTAACGCTGATTGGGCACTTCAGGCTATAAAAGCAGGTGGTAACTATGGGGAAATCTTTGCCCGTTATTTAGGCACTGATACTCTTCTTGGATTACAGAGAGGCGTAAATGCACTTCACACAAACGGCGGACTAATCTACGCACCGCCTATGCGTTAAAGCTAGATATGGCGTCACTCTAATACAAATGAGTGACGCCATTTCTTTCTAAAATATTTTGAAAAATCAATTACCAAAAAAACAGGCGGACAATTCTCTTCCTACCTTTTCATTGTTTAAATTTTTGACCAATGAAACTGTAAGAAGTTATTTTTTTCAAACCTTTGTTGTTTTATCTTTAATTTCATTAATTGTATTTATAGTTATAAATACCAGCAACAATCTTAGTGAGCGTGGACTAAGTGTAAGATTTGGATTTCTTAATGAACAATCTTTCTTTGATATCAACCAAAGGCTAATAAGTTATTCTTCTACATCCACTTATGGCAGAGCCCTTCTGGTTGGACTCTTAAATACCCTAGTTGTAGCAATATTAGGTATTTTAACTGCCACTATTATTGGCTTTACAGCTGGTATACTTAGACTATCTAATAATTGGCTAATCAGTCGAACTGTTACATTATATGTAGAATTTACTCGCAACGTCCCTGTTTTGTTACAAATTATATTTTGGTGGATAACAATCACTAGTTTACCTAAATATGCTTCCAGCATTTCTTTTGGGGAACTTATTTTCTTAAATAATCGAGGATTTAGAATTCCTTCACCTATCCTTAATGATGGAATATTTTGGATATTTCTATCTTCAGTTTTATCTATATTATTTGTAATTTTTATTGCTAAGTGGGCATCAAAAAGGAAGAAATTAACAGGAAAATCATTCCCAACTTTTTTAGTAAGTATTTTTATAGTTATTATATTCCCACTTCTTGTCTATAACTTCCTTGGACAGCCATTGGAGTGGTCTATCCCAGAAAAAACAAGATTTAATTTTAAAGGGGGATTTCACCTAACACCTGAATTAATAGCCCTTTGGTGGGCACTATCAACATATACTGGTGCGTTTATTTCAGAAATAGTACGAAGTGGAATTCTTTCTGTTAGTAAAGGCCAAATTGAAGCTGCTAACTCTCTAGGGCTTAAGCCTAAAATAACTATGAGAAAAATTATTATTCCTCAAGCTCTTCGGGTAATTATTCCTCCTTTAACTAGTCAACATCTGAATTTAACGAAAAATTCATCACTCGCAATTGCTATTGGATATCAAGATTTTGTTTCAATCGGCAACACAGTTCTAAATCAAAGCGGTCAAGCGATTGCCGTAGTTGCGATTTGGATGGTTGTATATCTAAGTCTAAGTCTTGCAACTTCTGCCTTCATGAACTGGTATAATCAACGCATAAAGTTTGTCGAATGAACTCAAAAAATAATTTTTTTATTACTCAAGAATCCATGAAGCCAGGTCGGGTAGCTCCAATCTTGTCAGTAGGCATAATCGGCTGGCTGAAACACAATTTATTTTCAAGTTGGGTGAGTAGTGTCTTTACATTAGTAAGTCTGCTTATTATCTGGCTAGTTATCAAAGATTTTTTAGATTGGGCCCTTTTTACCGCCGATTTTGCAGGAGAGTCCCGTATTGATTGCACAAACTCTGGTGCTTGTTGGGCTTGGGTAGATCTCAGAATTTATCAATTCCTTTATGGTTTCTATCCACGAGAAGAGGTTTGGCGTGTCAACTTAACTTTGATTTTGCTTGTCCCTGCATTGTTGCCAGTTCTTTTTCATAAAATACCAAAAGTTAACTATCTGCGCTTGTTTGCGATTATTTATCCCTTTATAGCAGCAATATTGTTAAATGGAGGCTTTGGATTATCTGAAATTCCTACTTCCAAATTTGGAGGCTTTACACTCAATATAACAATCGGAATTACTGGAATATTTTTGTCACTACCTTTTGGAATACTGCTGGCATTAGGACGAAGATCAAAAATGGTAGTAGTAAGGTTGCTTTCAACTGCATTTATCGAAATATTTAGGGGGGTACCTCTAATCACACTTCTATTTGTTGCTGCAATTCTCTTTCCGATATTTATGCCATCTAGTTTTAGTTTAGATTTATTAATACGGGTTATAGTTGTAGTAACTCTTTTTTCTTCAGCCTACATGGCGGAGGTAATTCGCGGAGGACTGCAGGCAATTCCGAAGGGCCAATATGAAGCTGCACAAGCACTAGGAATGAGATATTGGAAAATGCTAGGACTAATCATTTTACCGCAGGCTCTTAAAATTTCAATTCCAGGAATTGTTAATACATTTATTGGCTTATTTAAAGATACTACTTTAGTAATTGTTATTGGGTTGTTTGATATTCTAAATATCGGTAATTCTATGGTTTCAAACCCTGACTGGATGGGACTATCTAAAGAAGTTCATATAGTCACCGCCCTTTTCTTTTTTGTAGCCTGTTTCTCAATGTCCCGATATTCAATATATTTAGAACAACTCCTGAATAAAGCAAAAAATTGAGCTGTAAATTATGTCAGAAAACACAACAATTAATAAACCAATCATTGAAATCAACAAATTAAATAAATGGTTTGGATCTTTACATGTTTTGCGTGATCTTAGTTTAACGATTTCACGCAAAGAAAAAATTGTTATTTGTGGCCCTTCTGGATCAGGAAAATCAACACTTATAAGGTGTATCAATCGCCTTGAAGAACATCAAGAAGGAACCATAATTGTTGATGGAACAGAGCTTACAAATAATTTAAAAAATATTGACTCGATTAGACGTGAAGTTGGTATGGTTTTTCAGCAATTTAATTTATTTCCACATTTAACCGTTCTTCAAAACTGTACTCTTGCTCCAATTTGGGTACGGAGTGTACCCACTAAAGAGGCGGAAGATATGGCAATGAAATTCCTGGAAAGAGTAAAAATTCCAGAACAAGCTCACAAATATCCTGGACAACTATCTGGAGGACAACAACAGCGAGTTGCAATTGCACGAAGTTTGTGTATGAAACCAAACATCATGTTATTTGATGAACCAACCTCTGCTCTTGATCCTGAGATGATTAAAGAAGTTCTAGATGTTATG
>CAZHAN010000142.1:0-3256 GCA_964530575.1 uncultured Rhizobiaceae bacterium
CCTCTAGCAAATATGTTTGGTTATGTTAATAATCTTCGGTCGATGACACAGGGTCGAGCACAGTTTCATATGGATTTTGCTCATTATGAGCAGGTTCCCCAAGCAGTATCCGAAGAAGTTAGATCTAAATTAGCCTAGTTCAGGAAGAAGATAATGGATAACCAAAATATTAGAATACGACTTAAGGCTTTTGATCATCGCATATTGGATCAATCTACATCTGAAATAGTTAGTACTGCTAAAAGAACAGGAGCAGGTGTTCGTGGGCCCATACCTCTTCCAACAAGAATTGAAAAGTTTACAGTTTTGAGGTCTCCCCATATTGATAAAAAATCACGCGAACAATTTGAAACAAGAACACATAGACGGTTACTTGATATTATTGATCCAACACAGCAGACAGTTGATGCTCTTATGCGACTTGATCTTGCTGCTGGTGTTGATGTTGAAATTAAGTTGTAAAAATTATGCGTACTGGAATTATTGCTCGAAAAATTGGATCTTCACGAGTTTTTAGAGATGATGGTAGCCATGTCCCTGTAACTCTTTTGTTAGTTGATTCATGTCAAGTTTTAGGTCATCGAACACTAGATCAGCATGGCTATAATGCACTACAAATTGGTGCTGGTGAAAAGCAAGCCAATAGATCCGATAAACCTAGTAGAGGTAATTTTGCAAAATCTAAAGTAACTCCAAAAGAGAAATTAGTTGAGTTTAGAATTTCAAGTGATGCTTTTATAGAGGTTGGTTCGGAATTATCCGCTTCTCATTTTGTTACTGGTCAGAAAGTTGACGTTTTGGGAACTTCCATTGGTAAGGGTTTTGCTGGAGCCATGAAACGCCATAATTTTGGGGGCCTCCGGGCAACTCATGGGGTTTCTATTTCTCATCGTTCACATGGGTCAACAGGCCACTGTCAAGAGCCTGGAAAAGTATTTAAAGGAAAAAAAATGGCCGGTCATATGGGTGATGCAAGCATAACCGTCCAAAACCTTGAAATCGTTTCTACTGACGACGATAAGGGACTGATTATTGTTAAGGGTGCCGTTCCTGGATCTAAGGGTGGTTGGGTCAGAGTTTCAGATGCAATTAAATCATCTACTCCAGACGATGTTCCATTCCCAGGCGGTCTAAAGGGAAATAATTCAACTGAAGATTCTCATGCAGATCAATCTGATCCAATAAATAATTCTTCAGAGGGTGATGTGGAATCAACATGAAATTTTCAGTAGTAGACATTCAAAACAAAAAAATAGGAGATATTGATCTTAAGGATTCAATTTTTGGTCTGCCTTCTAGACCAGATATTTTACACCAAGTTGTTCGTTGGCAACTATCAAGAAAACAACAAGGAACCCATAATACAAAAGGTGTTGCTGAAGTTAGTGGTACTGGGGCTAAGCCTTTTAAGCAAAAAGGGACTGGACGAGCACGACAGGGCAATCGCAGGGCACCACAACACAGAGGCGGAGGAGTTGCTTTTGGACCTAAGGTCAGAAGTCACGCTATTTCACTGAATAAGAAAGTAAGGGCCTTGGGTTTACGAACAGCGCTATCAGAAAAGTGTCGTGAGGGCAAATTGGTTATAATTGATAATGGGTCTTTTAAAGAAGGTAAAACAGCACATCTTGCTAAAGTAGTAATCAATAATGGCTGGCAATCAATATTATTCATAGATGGAAATATTGTAGATACAAATTTAGCTAAAGCAGCTGGAAATTTGCCTAAGTTTGATATCCTCCCTCAGCAGGGAGCTAATGTTGTAGATATTTTGCGCCGTGACTACTTGGTTCTTACTAAGAGTGCAGTAGAGCAACTTGAGGCAAGATTATCATGAAGTCAGTAAAATTATCCAAGGATCGTATGTATGAAGTTCTTCGGTCACCTGTAGTGACAGAAAAATCGACATTCAACTCTGAGTTTAATCAGGTAACTTTCTTCGTAGATCGCTCTGCTACAAAAATAGAAATCGCTGCAGCTGTTGAGGAATTATTTGGGGTTAAGGTGGAAAGAGTGAATACTCTCCGACGCGAAGGAAAGACAAAACGTTTTAAGGGATACTTAGGAAAGAGAATTGAAACAAAAAAAGCAATGGTTACCCTTGCTAAGGGTGATTCAATTGATGTTTCTTCTGGGATATAATTATGGCACTTAAAAAATTTCGTCCAATTACGCCAAGTCAGCGACAACTAGTGTTAACCGACCGGTCCGCTTTATTCAAAGGTAAACCTGTAAAGACTTTGACAGAAGGTTTATCAAGTAGTGGCGGAAGAAATAATAGAGGAAGAATTACCTCTCGTCGTCAAGGTGGTGGACATAAACGTGCCTACCGTTTAATCGATTTTAAACGTAACAAATATGATATTATAGGTAAGTTAGTTAGAATCGAGTACGACCCTAACAGAACTGCTTATATTGCTTTGATCGAGTATGCCGATGGAGATAAGGCATATATCCTTGCACCACAGAGATTGAAAATTGGTGACAGTATAATTTCTGGCGAAAGAGTTGAAGTTGTGCCTGGGAATGCTATGCCTATGAAAAATATTCCTGTGGGTACAATCGTACATAACATTGAACTTAAGCCGGGAAAGGGAGGTCAGATTGCTCGTTCAGCGGGTACATATGCCCAATTAGTCGGTAAGGATGCAGGTTATGCACTTTTAAAACTTACTTCTGGTGAGCAGAGGATGATTTTAGGAGAGTGCATGGCTACAATTGGTGCAGTCTCAAATCCTGATCAAAAAAATATTAAACTTGGCAAGGCTGGTCGAAATCGATGGTTAGGAAAAAGACCTCAGGTACGAGGTGTTGCGATGAATCCAGTTGATCATCCTCATGGTGGCGGAGAAGGCAGAACATCTGGTGGACGTCATCCTGTTTCACCAACTGGTAAGCCTACAAAAGGAAAGCCAACTAGAAACAATAAACGAACTGATTCGCTTATTGTTAGAACTCGTCGAAGGAAGAAGCGTTAATATGTCTCGTTCTGTATGGAAAGGACCATTTGTAGATGGTCATTTATTAAGGAAGGCCGAGAGTGCGCAGAGCACGCGAAGCAATGCAGTAATAAAAACATGGTCTAGACGCTCAACCATTCTTCCTCAATTCGTTGGGTTAACATTTGGAGTATATAACGGAAGAAAATTTATTCCTGTTCTTGTTACTGAAAGTATGGTTGGGCATAAGCTTGGAGAATTTTCTCCTACCCGAACATATACAGGGCATGCAGGTGATAAAAAGGCGAAAAAGGCAT
>CAZHAN010000143.1:0-3232 GCA_964530575.1 uncultured Rhizobiaceae bacterium
TGACCAAAAATTATTTCTTCAGCAATTCTTCCTCCCATAGCAACAGCAATATCACCTTCTAATTTTTCTCTGCTCATCGAAATACGATCGGTTTCTGGAAGACGCATAACCATGCCTAGCGCTCGACCACGGGGAATGATAGTGGCCTTATGTATTGGATCAGATGCAGGGATATTGAATGCCACTAAGGCATGTCCAGCCTCATGATAAGCAGTGAGTTTCTTTTCCTCATCAGTCATTACCATTGAGCGACGTTCGGCGCCCATCATTACCTTGTCCTTTGCCGCTTCAAATTCGGCCATAGTAACCAATTTACGGCCAATTCTGGCAGCAAGTAGGGCGGCTTCATTAACAAGATTTGCTAAATCTGCTCCAGAAAATCCAGGAGTTCCTCTAGCTATAATCCTTGCATCTACATCAGGAGCTAATGGCACTTTCTTCATATGAATTTTTAATATTTTCTCTCTTCCTAAAATGTCAGGATTGGGAACAACAACTTGGCGGTCGAACCTTCCTGGTCTAAGTAGTGCAGGGTCCAGTACGTCAGGGCGATTTGTAGCAGCAATTAAAATCACTCCCTCGTTAGTTTCAAATCCATCCATTTCAACAAGCAATTGATTAAGCGTTTGTTCGCGTTCATCATTTCCTCCTCCAAGTCCTGCACCACGATGGCGACCAACGGCATCGATTTCGTCAATAAAAATAATGCATGGGGCATTCTTTTTGCCCTGCTCAAACATATCTCGAACACGGGAGGCACCAACTCCAACGAACATTTCAACAAAATCAGATCCAGAAATCGTAAAAAAGGGAACGCTTGCTTCACCAGCTATTGCTCGGGCTAGTAATGTTTTTCCTGTACCAGGGGGCCCTACTAAGAGAGCACCTTTGGGAATACTTCCACCTAAACGTTGAAACTTTTGTGGATCTTTTAAAAAATCAACAATTTCTTCAAGCTCTTCTTTTGCTTCGTCAATTCCTGCTACATCATCAAAAGTAACTCGAATTTGATTTTCAGTAAGCATTCGGGCTTTAGATTTGCCAAAGCCCATTGCTTTTCCTCCTCCCGATTGCATTTGACGCATGAGATATATCCAAACGCCAATGATTAATAAAAAGGGAAATGTTCCAGCTAAAACATTAAGTATCCATGGGGTTGTAGCAGGTGGTTCAGCAGTAATTCTTACTCCGCGTTCAGACAAACGCGTGATTAGGGTAGGGTCATCTGGTGCATAAGTTCTAAATGCACGGCCATCAGAAAAATGACCAACAATTGAGTCGTTAACAATTGTGACATCATTTACTTGTCCACTGTCTACTTCAGCAAGAAAATCAGAAAAAGCAAGAGCGGTTTCTGCTCCACGATTCTGATCAGTTGTAAACATTTGGAAGAGGGCAAGAACAAGTACACCGATAATTACCCAAAGGATTAGATTTTTTCCAAAATTACCCACATTCATCTCCGGATTGCATAAGAGTGGAAAGACATATAACCACTAAATTACTAATTAAACTA
The DNA here is from genome assembly GCA_964530575.1 of uncultured Rhizobiaceae bacterium. Taxonomy (GTDB): domain Bacteria; phylum Pseudomonadota; class Alphaproteobacteria; order UBA2966; family CAIVPW01; genus JAQBXG01. Next base: position 1,517 of record CAZHAN010000143.1, read on the forward strand.
TACCATTATAGATAAGCTATAGTTGATCAGAAACAACCTCAAAATAGCTTCTGGTGTTAATTTTTTTAAACGTGGCGGAAAAGTCGACTTCTGATGAGTAAATTCCTAGGTGAGGCACGGAAATTGGGTGATTATTTACCCATAGGGATGGAAGGGTTGCCCTAGCAAGGCTGTTTATAGTTAAGGTAGCTCGATCTTTAATTTTCCCCCACCCATCTTCACCAAGTGCTCGGACTGTGCCATCTGGGCCATTGTTGAGGCAGATTGTGAAACGACCATCCCAAAGCAACTCTTGTCCACAAAAGATTTTGGTTGGATTTATATTCCTAAATTCTCGTACTGCAAGAATGCCTTGAGATGTTGGTTTTAAGACAACTCCATGAAGTGTTCCATTCTTTGCTGTTGATATATCGTTAAGAAGTTTGTTTGCTGACTTTTGGTTGGGTAAATAATATTTACCCCCAATAGCACAAAGTACTTTTGATAATGCTTTTGAGGAGATATCAGGGTCTTCATCTTTAAAGGATTTTTGATCCAACAAACAATAACCAGAAGAATAAAAATTAACACCTCTCTCAAGAAGTTTTTCAACTAATAGATCTATTCCAGCCCTTGCATGGCCATGAATACGAGCAGCATTTGCTAAACCAGAGATATTATTTATAGAATTACGTGCACGAATTCTTGCAAATTGATTTTTGTTATTAGATGGATCCTCAATCCAAGGTTGTCCGATATTTTCCAAATAGGATATTAGTCTTTGTTTTGGGAAATGAAGTAGTGGTCTTAAAATTCGAATTTTATCATGCCATGTTATAGGAGCCATTCCGGCGAGGCCACTCCGACCACTTCCTCTTGCAAGTCTCATTAGAAAGGTTTCTTCCTGATCTCCAAGGTGATGGCCAAGAATAAGATCTTCAATTTTATTTTCTTTGCACCAAGAAATTAATAAATTGAATCTTGCTTTTCTTGCAGAGGCCTGAATTTTACTTTCCGGTTTTTCACCTTTCCAAATCAAGATTTTGTGAGGAATGTTTTTAATTTTCATCCATTTTGCAACTGAAGTTGCTTCATCAGCAGATTCTTTTCTCAGTCGGTGATCTACTGTAAGTGCGAATATGGTTGATTGGTTTTGTTTAGACCAATTATTGCATAATAATGTAAGAGCGATGGAATCAGATCCTCCGGAAACACCGATGGCAATACGTTTCTTTGGGTTTAGTGCACTCATTGCGGAAGAAAACTCTTCTACAGTTAGTGCTTCGAAACCTTTTTCATCTGCGGTATTAGACTCATTCATGTTATGGACAAGCTAGTCTACTAAGTTCCGTTTTGGCTTGGTTAGGAATTTCTCCAGTTAGGTTAGGAAACCTTTGGGAAATATCGGTAAATACAGCACATGCATTCTCTGTTTCACCCATATTCATTAATGACATACCTAATTTTAAGAAATTATCTGGAGCCTTTTCACCTTCAGGGTGTGCGCTATACGCCTCAAAAAAAGTTTTTGCAGCATCAGCATACATTTGGCGGGCATAGTAGGTTTCCCCAAGCCAATAATGAGCATTAATGGCAAGTTTATGATCAGGAAAAGTTTCCAAAAAGGAACGGAAGGCTACTTCTGCATCAGACGTTCTAAACTGCTGGAGCATGTTGTACGCAATTTGGTATCTTTCTTCTGGAGTTGATGAATCTTCATTATTAACCTTTTCATCC
>CAZHAN010000144.1:0-3182 GCA_964530575.1 uncultured Rhizobiaceae bacterium
ACTCGACTAGGCAGACTTTCGCCACCAGTACAGACTACCCGGAGACATAGATTCCATTTAGATTGAGGGTTTGCCACTTCCGCTAGCCTTTTTAGTGCAGTAGGGGTCATAAATGAATGAGTAATTTTATGACGCTGCATGAATTCAAAAGCCCAGTCTGCTGAAAAACGATTTTGGGATGCGACGACTGTCTGACCAGCTTGCCAAGCTGGTAGTACTAAATCAAGCAAGCCACCGACCCATGCCCAATCAGCGGGGGTCCAAAAAAGAGCGCCATCATCTTTCAATTCTAAGTTGTAAAACATAGAAATGGTTGGGTAGTAGGCGTGGATAATTCTGTGAGCATGAAGCATGCCTTTAGGCATGCCCGTCGATCCGGATGTATACATTAGCAATGCTGGATCATTAGCTAACGTCTCTTCCGGTTTAAAATCACCAGTGTTCGTAGAAAATATATCACTGAGTAGACGTTCGCCACTTATTGGTGAATCAGTCAAAAGGCAGTTTTCTAGGGTGTGAAAACGTGACCTATGAGGCCTAAGAGGCTCCCAGTATTTGGTTTGGGTAATAAGATGTTTACAGCCGGAGCTATTTAAAATATGTTCGATGGTATCAGGGCCATAGAGTTGTGATAATGTCAGCGCAATTCCGCCGAGATAGTATGTAGCGATATGAGCTATAGCTGTTTCTGGACTTTGGCCTGTATGAATAGCGACGGCGTCTCCTCGCTTTACACCCAATTTTTGGAGCCCAACTGCTAATCTGATGCTTAACTTATGAAGTTCTCTGAAAGTGAATTTTGAAATTCGCCCTGCTTCATCTTCGTAAATCAGAGCTGTTTTATTTTTATTCTCATTATCTGAGTGACGAGCAATCGTGTCTCTCCCAATGTTTGCTTTAGAAGGAATTGAGATATGATGTGATTGGTCTTTTTTGTCATAAACTAAATTTGAAAGCTCGATCAATCGGTTGAGTTCTTTGTTTTCTGGCATGTTCGGGTCCGGATGGATATAGAATGAGGTTGGCATCAGTAGTCTAATACTTACAATAGCTGAAGACCGTATATTAAAATTCGGTAGACTGAAAATTATAATTCGACTATAGTGAAACTATCGAATAATAAATCTTAACCAATCATCAAATAAAAATAGGAATTAAGAAAATGACAGGAAAACTGCAGGTTTTTGACCCCGTACAGTGCTGCGCTACTGGCGCTTGTAGTCCAGATGCCGATGATGAGCCAGCACAATTTGCGGCGTCTCTGGAATGGCTTAAAAGCTCTGGGGTTTCAGTAGATCGGTTTAATTTAGGGTTTGAGCCGGGAGAATTTGTTACGAATGACACAGTTAAATCAAAACTTGAGTCGGAAGGTATTGAATGCCTTCCATTATTAATTGCAAACAACAGAGTAATCAAGGTCGGTGGGTACATGTCTCGAAAAGATTTAGCCGCTACTTTTCAACTTGAGTTACCACAGGCATTGACAGCCGAAACTAAAAATCAAGGATCTGGATGTTGCGGATGATAAGCGCAGATTTATTTAAAACACCGAACATTTTTTTTACGGGTAAAGGTGGGGTCGGAAAAACTTCAACAGCCTGCGCTATTGCAATTGCTCTAGCAGACCAAAGTAAAAGAGTGCTTTTGGTTTCGACAGATCCTGCTTCAAACGTAGATGAGGTTCTAGAGAGTGATGTAGGAACTTCTCCAACTAAAATTAGGGGAATTGAAAATCTTTGGGCATTAAATGTAGACCCAGATGCAGCAGCAGAACAATATAGGGAGCGCATGATTGGGCCATATCGCGAGCTATTGCCCGAGGCAGCGGTTGCCAGTATGGAAGAACAATTAGCAGGTGCCTGTACTGTTGAGATAGCTGCCTTTGATGAGTTTGCAAAACTGCTCGGTAAACCTGATCTGGTGGAGGAATTTGATCATGTTATTTTTGATACGGCTCCTACCGGACATACTCTTCGTCTCTTAACTTTGCCTGCCGCTTGGACAGGTTATATCGGTAATAACACAGCTGGGACATCCTGCATTGGCCCACTGAAAGGAATGATAGCCCAACAGAAATTGTACTCTCGAGCGGTAGATGTTCTGAAAAGTAATTCTTTAACCACAGTTGTTTTGGTCGCGCGTCCAGAAAAAACTGCGTTGGAAGAAGCTGCGCGAACAAGCAAGGAACTTGAAAGCGCCGGACTTCAACAACAACAATTAGTAATTAATGGAGTGTTTAGTCAATCCTCAAATAGTGACCCACTAGCGCATGCATTTTACACGCGCGGTAATCTTGCTTTACGAAACATGCCTAATGTTTTAAGTAAACTTAAGCAGAGTAACCTTCCATTGAAATCAGGTCAACTTATTGGGATTAATTCATTAAGAGGATTGCTTTCCGATGGAGATTTGCCTGCTATTCAGCCTGATAACTTTACCGGTCCGCTTCCACTTAACATTGATACTCTGATTGATAAGTTTTCATCCTTGGAGCGTGGTTTGATTATGACTATGGGGAAAGGTGGTGTAGGAAAAACAACTATCGCCGCAAAAATTGCTAAAAGCTTAGCAGCCCAAGGGAAGCATGTATTGTTAGCTACCACTGATCCTGCTGCACATATACGGCAGGTTGCAGGAGAAGTTTCAACGTTTCTCGAGCTTGCAGAAATAGATCCGGCAGTTGAGGTTGAAAGATATCGCAGTGAAGTTTTAGCAACAACTGGAGCGAATTTGGATGAAAATGGCCGAGCGCTTTTGAAGGAGGATTTATCGTCACCATGCACGGAGGAGATCGCAGTCTTTCAAGCCTTCGCAAAAACTGTTGAAACCGCGACCGAAAAGATTGTCGTTCTTGATACAGCGCCAACCGGACATACAATTCTATTGCTTGATGCAGCTCAATCCTTTCATAAAGAAGTTGAACGGCAGGCTCGTATGGTCCCGCAGCATGTGCTTGAATTGTTACCACGTCTTAGAGATTCCGATTTCACGTTTCCAATTATTTGTACTTTGGCTGAGGCAACTCCTGTGCATGAGGCGTCTGAACTTCAAAATGATCTTCAGCGTGCAAGCATTCATCCATTCGCGTGGGTAATTAACCAGAGTTTAGCGCCATTAACGACTAATCATCCGGTACTAAGCTCAAGGAAGAATCAGGAACATCGTTATATTCGAGAGGTTTG
>CAZHAN010000145.1:0-3178 GCA_964530575.1 uncultured Rhizobiaceae bacterium
GTGAGGATTATTTGAAAAAAATAATTATTTCTATAGTGACAACTCTACTTTTTTTACCAGTCGCTTCTCAGGCGGATGATATCAAAGTAGGGATACTTATGGGCTTTACTGGCCCGATCGAATCTTTAGCCGCTGGAATTGCTGGAGGAGCTAGGTTAGCAATTAGCGAAGCAAATAATTCAGGAAATTTATTTGGTGGAAATACAGTAAGTGCTGTAGAGGGTGACACTACATGTGTTGATGCAGCAGCGGCAACAGCTTCAGCTGAAAGACTTATCAACGCTGATCAGGTGGTAGCTATTGTTGGAGCTTTATGCTCTGGGTCAACTATGGCAGCAGCAAACAATGTTGCTGTTCCTAACGGCGTAGTTATGATTAGTCCTGCTTCTACAAGTCCAGCGCTCACTGGCTTAGATGATAATGGATTAGTGTTTAGGACAGCCCCATCAGATGCACGACAAGGGAAAGTTCTCGCTGACGTTCTTCGAGAGAAGCAAATAAGAAATGTGGCTGTTACATATACAAATAATGACTATGGAAAAGGCTTTGCTGATGCATTTCAAGCAGCTTTTGAAGCATGGGGTGGTACTGTAGCGTTATCGGCAGCCCATGAAGATGGAAAAGCAGATTATAGTGCAGAAGTTGCAGCTTTATCTGCAACTGGTGCAGATACACTTGTAGTTCTTGGATACCTTGACCAAGGTGGTAAGGGAATTATTGAGGAATCTATCAAAGCCGGAGCTTTTTCTAGATTTGCTGGTGGAGATGGAATGATTGGCGCTTCAATGGTTGATGCATTAGGTGACGGCATTGAGGGCATGATAGGCACTATGCCAGGAGGCGAAAACATTGGAGCTCAAACTTGGCAATCGGTCGCAGCAGCAAATGGACTTGTACTTGATGGTCCATTCCAGGGAGAGGCTTATGATGCAGCCGCGCTTATCATATTAGCTATTCAAGCTGGTGGCTCTTCAGATCGTGCTGATATTGCTAGCAATATAGCTTCTGTGGCCAATGGTCCTGGCACTGTAATTCTGCCTGGAGAAATTGGAAAGGGACTTTCCATACTTGCTAGTGGTGGTCAAATAAATTATCAAGGCGCTTCAATGGTTGAATTTGATGCAGCTGGTGACCCGCCTGGATCTTATCTTGAACAAAGTCTTACAGACGGAGCATGGACTACTGTTCGAGTGCGTTAATACTTGTTAGTACTATTGAAATAGCCTGAGGTTTATTACCTCGGGCTATTTTTTTCCTAATTTTTCTGGGAGAAGTCCTCTAGGAGCAAATCTAAGGACAGTCAAGAGAACAATGCCCATCACCAGTGTTCGCATTTGCGGAGCTCTGCTCATTAATGTTTCACTTAATGTTTCTTGTGATAAGAAAATATTTTCACTTATTAATTGAAAAATCCAATAAGCCGCTGGTTCTGCTTGAACCCATACAAACCAAATTAAAATTCCACCAATAATTGATCCTAAATTATTTCCACTACCCCCAACAATGACCATTACATAAATTACAAATGTGTATCTTAAGGGACGGTATTGTCCAGGATCAAATTGAAGTACATGTGTTGCGAGCATTGCTCCTCCAACACCAAGTAGAAAACTTCCAAGCATAAAAATTTGGCGATGTCTTTTAACAACATTTTTACCCATTGCAAGTGCAGATTCTTCGTTATCTCTTATTGCTCTCATCATTCTACCCCAGGGGGAGTTAAGAGATTTATGACAGAGCCAAAGAAAAGCACAAAGAAATGTAGTTATAACCAGAGCAAATATAATTTTATTAATTATTAAGCTTGAATCTACACTTAATGAGTATGGTGGGCCTTGAAGACTTAGTGCAGTAGGGATTGGGGAGGGAAGACCAGCTACATTTAAAGTTCCTCGAGTAAGCCAATTTTCATTTTTAAGTAGAGCAATTACAATTTCAGATATTCCAAGAGTAGCAATAGCCAAATAATCTGAACTAAGCCCTAGAGCAATGTGACCAATAATCCAGGCTGCTATAACTGCAAAAATTCCTCCCACTATCCATGAGAAAAGTATTGGCAAACCAAGACCCCCAAGGTATTTACTATTATCGCCGAATCCTGTGGACTCAATAATTGATTTTGCAGGTTCAAATAATGTTCTGAATAATAATAAACCTGCAATTAAAATTACTGTAATTAACAAAAATCTAATTTTTTTTGATAAAATATTTTTTAAATTTCGGTTTATAAACCAAGATAGTATTCCGGTAGCTCCACCTATAAACCAAGATAATAAAATCTTCCTTTCTGCATCCAATCTTAAAGGGATTTCCTTCTGTAATTGATTTATAACCTGCTGATTGATTTCAGCAGTTTCTTGGAGACTTATTACGCTAGAAATCATTACGTTAGTAACCCATGGCATAGAGATTAATACGCATGCTATGGCTCCAAGGGCTGTAAATGCCATAACTCCTGCATTAAAAAGACCTGCATATCCCCATTGAATATTTAGACCAAGTGCAAGAACTGCAGAAATTAATCCAATATTCAGAATATTTAAAGATGTAGACCAACCTTGAATAATACCGGTAAGGATGAAAAGTAGAGTTAAGGCAGTGAATATAAAAATTGTTCTTTTATCCATTATATTAAATCACTCTCCCCCGGAATATTCCAGATGGTCTATAAAGCAGAACAATAACAAGGATAATAAATGATACAGAAAATTTATATTCTGTTCCAATTAACTGGAGATTTCCAGTAACTTCCAAGCTTTCAGGAAGTATGTAATTAACAACTTTTTTATAGTTTGCAGTAACAAATATTTCTGTAAAAGCAACCAGGTATCCTCCTACTATTGCACCTTGCGGTTTTCCAATTCCACCAACGATAGCTGCCGCAAATATTGGAAGTACCATTTGGAAATAAGTAAAAGGTTTATAGCCCTTATCAAGTCCGTATAATGTTCCAGCTACTGCTGCTAGTGCTCCAGCAATTAACCACATTGTAGTAACTATCTTTGAAGGATCTATACCAGAGACCAATGCTAAATCCTCATTATCAGAGAATGCTCTCATAGCTTTTCCAAGTTTTGTATATTTTAAAAACCAATAGAGAGTTATAAAAAAGACTATTGAAAAGAAAATTATTAATATTTGAATAAGGTCAAGACCAAATCCCTCAGGTAGACCTGTG
>CAZHAN010000146.1:0-3165 GCA_964530575.1 uncultured Rhizobiaceae bacterium
CTGAGGACACCATCAATCACGGTTCCTCTGTACAGTATAGAGATTATAAGCTGCTCTACGATGATTCTCTCAAAGCAAGAGTTAACCAAACTGGATTGGACTTCATTACCGAGGAACTCATTCACGTGGTGAATGATCTTGATCTGAATGCTCTCGTACCCGTGCAAGAATTTTTGGAATCTAATGGTAATCATGATTATATAAATTTATCTCAAGATTATATCGTCGTGTCTCAGCATCCTGTTGTCACAGAATATGAACAAACTTATGACCAATATTCAATAACAGCACAAGCGTTATTAACATTTGGATATCAGTTGGTGTGGATATTGCCAAATGTTGATGCGGGAGCTAATGAAGCATTAAATGTAATCAACAAATTTTATAGAGATGATAATTTTCCAGCTATTTGTACTGTTGGTAGTATGCCGTTTGAGTTGTATGCACCTTTACTAAATAATTGTTTATGTCTCATAGGTAATACATCTAGCGGACTAAGGGAAGGAGCGTTTCTTGGGACACCAGTTATTAATATTGGTACACGACAGAAAGGTCGTTTAAGAGGGAATAATGTAGTAGATGTTTTACATAGCGAGACAGATATTCTAGAAGCTATAAAACAGCAGATTGAGCATGGTAAATATGATTCAAATCCTATTTATGGCTCTGGTGATTCAGGTAGGTTAATTGCAGAACAACTACTTAGTTCGCAAAATATGAAAGGTTTGATTAATTAATGCTAAAAGAATCAGTTCTTTGTATTATTCCAGCCCGTGGAGGATCGAAGGGCATACCAAGAAAAAATCTGTGCAAAATAAATGGTATTTCTTTGTTAGAAAGAGCCATCAAAGTAGCTCTTCAATTGGAGAAAGTTGATAAAATCGTTGTTACATCAGATGATGATGAAATTCTTAGTATTGCTGGTAAATATAAAATAGATATTCTTAAAAGATCAATAGAATATTCTGATGATAAAGCAACTTCAGTCCAGTACATAAATCATGCAATTGAATATTATAAATCACAAGAACAGGAGTTCGATGTTATTTTATTGTTAGAACCAACAAGTCCATTCAGAACAACAGAAATTATCGATAAGTGTGTAGATAAACTAATTAATACTAATGCAAATACAGTTATTACTGTAACCCAATTAGAGAGAAACCCCGGGTATATTTTTAAGGTTAATAATTATAAAGCTGAAAGATATATTAAAGAACCTAAGCCTAGATATACACAAAGGCAAGAATTCACTGAGCTGAAACGTTTGAACGGTTGTGTATATGTATTTAGGAAAGAAAATTTACGGAGCAATACAATAGTTTTAGATCCTGTGTATGCCATTGAAATGGATCCAAAATATGCTGTTAATATTGATGAACAGATTGATCTTGAGTTTGCTGAATTTCTAGCTAAAAAATATAATTGGTAAATTAAGTGAAAAATTTAATTTTGATATTGAAAAATATTAATGGAGATTAAAGATGAAAGTTTTAATTTTAGGAGGTGATGGTTATCTTGGTTGGCCAACCGCATTATATTTTTCAAATCGCGGGGATGAAGTTGCTGTTCTTGATAATTTTGCAAAACGTAAATGGGAATTAGAAGAAGGAATCGAGCCATTATGGGCAATCCCCTCGCTGCATAGACGTGTTAGTATTTGGCAAAAATTAACAGGAAAAGTAATTCGATTATTTATTGGCGATTTATGTGATTCCCGTTTCGTCTATCATGCATTAGAGACATTTAAACCAGACACAATAATTCATTATGGCGAACAACCATCTGCACCATACTCAATGCAGACTCGAATAACTGCTCTTAATACTCAGATTAATAATGTTGCAGGAACATTGAATTTACTATTCGCTATGCAAAGACATTGTCCGAACGCTCATCTTATTAAATTAGGAACAATGGGTGAATACGGAACCCCCAATATTGACATAGAAGAGGGTTGGATAAATATAGAACATAATGGTCGTTCAGATAGAGTTTTGTATCCAAAAAAACCAGGAAGTTTTTATCATCTATCAAAGGTCCATGACTCAGCGAATATTGAGTTTGCATGTCGTATTTGGGGAGTAAAAGCTACAGATTTAAATCAAGGGGTCGTCTATGGAATCGATACGAATGAAACTTTAATGCACCCTGATCTAAAAACATCATTTCATTATGATGGTGTGTTCGGAACAGTTTTAAACCGTTTTTTAGTGCAAGCAGCGACCGATAACCCTCTCACAATCTATGGGAAAGGAGGTCAGACAAGAGGTTTCCTAAACATAAAGGACACCATTCAATGTGTTGCAATTTCAGCAGATAATCCTGGTGAAGCTGGTGATTTTAGAGTTTTTAACCAATTTACTGAACAGTTTTCCATAAATGATTTAGCCAAAAAAGTTATTGATTTAGGAAAAAGGAGGGGTTTAAAAGTCATTAAAAATAATATAGATAATCCACGAGTAGAAATGGAGGAACATTATTATAATGCTATTCATACTGAGCTTGTAAAACTAGGGCTTAAACCTACATTATTAAATGATGAAGTTTTGGATTCAATGTTCGATATTGTACTAAAAAATCGCGATGCAGTAGATGAAAGTACTTTTTCTCCAAAAATAAAATGGTCACTTAGTCAAAAATAATTATGAATTATGAAGAATGGCAAATACCTAAAGATTTATTAGAATCTCCAGCAGTTACAAATAGAAATTTATTTGCACAAAAACTTTCTAGTCTTGATGTTGATGAAATACTAGAAAACTATGTATATTTTAATAGTAATCAATTGAAGTCATTTTTTGATATTATCTTTGATGTAATTACACCTGTAAGTTTTAAAGGAACAGGACTTGAATTAGGTGCTGGAGTTTGTGTTTTTTCAGCATTACTATGTGAAAAATTTAAACATATAAAAAAAATATATTCTGTTGAATTAGTTCCTGATGTTATTAAATTATTGCAACCCAAGACTATTTCAAAAATGAATTATGAATCAATCTCTCAAATAACTTCTGTGCATGGAAGTTTTGATGAAATAAACTTACCAGATAATAGTTTAGATTTTGTTATTGAGTGGGCTTCATTACATCATAGTGATGATTTAGATATAACATTAAATGAAATAGCAAGAGTTACTAAAAAAGGCGGGATACTATTAGCAAT
>CAZHAN010000147.1:0-3102 GCA_964530575.1 uncultured Rhizobiaceae bacterium
ACTATATGATATATTCTCTTCCAAACATACTTACCTTCTCCAGAATAATAGTAATTCCATTATTTATTGGCTCATTTTATCTAAATCAGCCTTGGGCTAGTTGGGTTGCCCTTGCATTATTTTCGGTAGCAAGTATCACAGATTTTTTTGATGGATATCTTGCAAGAGCACGGAATCTCCAATCAAATTTAGGTAAAGTTTTTGATCCTATTGCTGATAAGTTGCTCATAGCAACTACAATCCTAATGCTTGTTGCCTTTAGCCAGATTTCGGGCTGGTCCGTGTTGCCAGCATTAATAATACTGCTTAGAGAAATTCTTGTATCTGGTCTTAGAGAATTTCTTGCAGAAATTCAGGTTAGTGTGCCGGTAACGAAGCTAGCAAAATGGAAAACTGCAATCCAAATGATTGCTTTAGGATTTCTTCTCTCAGGAGGGCCTGGGGATGAACTACTTTCATTCCTTACAAATAATCTTGCAACGACAATTGGAATTATTGGTCTTTGGGCAGCTGCATTCCTAACACTATATACAGGCTGGGATTATATGAGTGCAGGAAAGATCTACCTCCGAGAAGGAGACTAGTCTGGTGAATTCAAAAGAAGACCTAATCCCCTTAACTCTCGGGATTGCCGGACCATCTGGAAGTGGAAAAACTACATTAATTGAACGCTTAATCCCTTTAATACTCAATTCAGGAAAAACTGTTTCAACCCTTAAGCATGTTCACCATGAAATAGAGTTAGATAAACCAGGAAAAGATTCCTTCCGTCACCGCCAAGCTGGAGCACATCAGGTAATGATCTCACTACCATCAGGCTGGGCGTTATTTAGCCCAGAAACCAGCCCAATAAAGGCAGAATTACATGAATTAGTGAAAATGATGGCTCCTGTTGATTTGGTTTTAGTTGAAGGCTACAGGTCTCTACCTATAAAAAAAATTGAGGTGTTTAATAGCACCCTCAATGGGACATTAAATCAACCTTTTCATTCTTCAGTAATGGCGGTTGCAGCAGATATTTCTATTCCAAACCTTTCTGTCCCGATGTTTAATCGCAACGATATTGGGAAAATTGCTAATTTCATTATAACAAACTTGGACATATAGATGACAAAAGTTCTTTGCCATCATATTCTAATCTAATGGAAATACTATATTTTGCATGGATAAGAGAAAAAATTGGCACTAACTCTGAGACTATCTTATTGCCAGATAATATATCTAAAGTTCAGGATTTGCTTCTATGGTTGCAGGCTAGCAGTGATAAGCATGCTTCAGCCCTCAAAGATCTCTCCATCATTAAGGTTGCAGTCAATCAAGAATATGCAAAATTGGATGACCCAATATCTAATGATGATGAGGTAGCCTTATTCCCTCCTGTTACAGGAGGATGAATTGAGCGTACGTATTCAAAAAAATGATTTTGATGTTGGCAAAGAACTTAGATTATTTCGCAATACCTTTGAAGAAATTCCAGGTGCAATTGTTACATTTACTGGAATTGTGCGCGAAATATCAGAAGAAAAACTGATAACAGAAATGACTCTTGAGCACTATCCAGATATGACAAAACGACAGCTAGAGAAAATTGAAAATGAGGCTCATCAAAGATGGCCATTAAATGGGAGTATCATCATTCATCGCTATGGAAAGCTCGTTGCAGCTGATAATATTGTCTTAGTCATTACTGCGTCAGCTCACCGAAAGGCAGCATTTGAATCTGCTGAGTTTCTTGTAGACTGGTTAAAAACTAAGGCTCCATTTTGGAAAAATGAGCTTTCATCTAGTGGTTCTCAGTGGGTTTCGTCTAATTATACAGATGAATTAGCTGCAGAACGCTGGGGAGAGAAGAAAACCTAAACAAAATGATTTCATTAATTCTTGACATTTATACCCTTGAATTAAATTGTAATCATGCCAACATATCTCAAAACTGGAGAATTTAAGAAATTTATGTTTATACAGACGCAAGAAACAGATAGCATCGATAAATTAAATTTTTTACCAGGTAAAAGAGTATTTATTTCTGGAAAGAAACAGTTTTCTACTCAGAAAGAGGCTGAAGAATCTCCGCTTGCTAAGAGTATTTTTCAAATTCACGGAGTAGAAGTTGTTTCGTTAGATATAGATAGAATATTAATTACGAAAAATTCCAATGCAGATTGGTTAACTATTAAGCCGGCCATTTTAGGAAAAATTATGGAGCATTTCACATCTAATAATGAGACAGAAGAAAAAGAAGAAGGCAATAAAGTTGTAAATGAGGATTTGGTTAACACTGGTGAAATATCAGAACAGATCCTTGATCTACTCGAAACGCGTATCCGCCCAGTAGCTAAGGATCAGGGAGGGCAAGTAGAATTTGTTGGATTTAATGAAAGTGCAGGTAGAGTTCACCTTTCATTATCTGGAAGTGCCATCAATCTTCTTGGAGGTATTCAAACTATGTTAAGACATTATGTTCCAGAAGTAGGAGAGGTCGTGAACCATGATCAATGGATCCCCAAGCCAGGACTCGATACCGATGAAGGAAGGGCTGTACAGGAAATTCTAGACAATGAAATCAACCCAGGAGTCGCTTCCCATGGCGGAAATGTTACGCTTATAGATATTGCCGAACATACTGCTTATGTTGAATTTGGAGGTGGATGTCATGGATGTGGAATGGTTGATCTAACTTTAAAGCAAGGAGTTGAAGCAAGAATTATGGAAGCTGTCCCATCAATAATTGCAGTGATGGATACTACTGATCATGCTGAAGGCACTAATCCATATTTCAAAGAATAATATGACTATTAATTAATTATCTTTCTTTGTTTGACCTAACAAGATTTTCATAATCTTGCATCAAAAGATGTGTTACATCACCGACATTGAAATTCATATCATCTATTACTCCAACAGGCGTAACTTCTGCAGCAGTTCCAGTAAGAAAAACCTCCTTAGCTAAAGCTAAATCTGCAGGCATTATAATTCCTTCAACTACTTCAATCCCTCTATTCTTTGCTAACTCAATCACAGTTCTTCGTGTAATTCCATCCAAAAAACAATCAGGTATTGGTGTGTGTAATTTATTATCAATAAGTAGAAATATATTAGCTC
>CAZHAN010000148.1:0-2978 GCA_964530575.1 uncultured Rhizobiaceae bacterium
ATTACCTTTGATTGAAAGTCGTATTGTTGAAGATTTTAATAAGAAACATGCTAACACTATAATGCGAGCGAGAGTCATTTCTCAAGGAACAACAGTTTTACTCCTTATAGCCTATTTCCTTGTTCCATAAGATGGTAATTCTCTCAAAAATCTATACTCGGAAAGGAGATAAAGGAAAAACTTCCATTACTAATAATGTGCAAATTTCAAAATCTAGCTTACGCATTAAATCAATTGGAGAAGTTGATGAAACAAATGCTTTTATCGGTCTTGTGCAGCTTTACCTCGATAAAACTAGCACCCACTACATTATTCTTCGACGAATACAAGATGACCTATTTGATCTAGGCGCTGATCTTTCTAATGCTGATAATGACTTTAATGATCAAAAAAATCTTAGAATAACTAATGATCAGGTCTCTCGAATCGAGCATGAGATTGACTCAGAAAATAAGAATCTTCCTCCACTTAAATCCTTTGTACTTCCAGGTGGTGAAAAATCTGCTTCATATCTTCATATTGCTCGCACAGTTAGCCGTCGGGCAGAAAGAGTAATGGTTGAGCTTTCTGAAGAAGAGTCGGTAAATCCCAACGCGTTAATTTATATTAACCGACTTTCAGATCTTTTATTTGTATTAAGCAGGTCAATTAATTATAGCTCAAAAAAAGAGGTGCTTTGGCGGCCTGGCGCAAATAGAGAACAATAATATTTAAAAAAACTAATAAAATTATCACTGAATAAAAAAAGTCATTATTTCTTATAAATATAATTATTTAAAATTTATGAAATTCACCCATATCAATTTTTATTGAGAACTGAAAATGAAAGTTCTAGTTCCTGTTAAACGCGTTGCTGATCCATACGCACGGATTCCTCTTGGATCTAATGGAAAAAGCGTTGATTTAAGTAATGTAAGAATGACAATTAACCCTTTTGATGAAATTGCACTCGAAGAAGCAATTCAACTTAAAGAAAGAAATGATGTCTCTCAAGTTATTGCTGTAACAATTGGAAACTTAAAATCTTCTGACATACTGAGGACATGTCTGGCAATGGGTGCTGACCGGGCTATTCATGTTGTTTCAGACATTGAAATACAGCCACTAGGAGCAGCAAAGATTATTGCTGAAATTACACTCAATGAAAAACCAGACATTATTCTAATGGGGAAGCAAGCAATAGATGATGAATGCAACCAAACAGGACAAATTCTTTCAGGTATCCTTAATTAACCTCAAACACCATTTGCATCAAGCATCAAGATTGAAGAAAAAAATTCTGCGATTATCGAACGAGAAGTAGATGATGGAATTGAAACACTCAGAGTGATACTTCCATCAATCATTACTGCTGATCTAAGGCTAAATTTACCTAGATATCCAAGTCTACCAAATATATTAAATGCAAGAAAAGCGCCAATAGAAACCATTATGGCAGAAAATTTAAACGTTGATCTTGTGCCAAGAATAGTGACGCTCAAAATTGAAGCTCCAGAAAGAAAACGTAAGCAAATAAAAATTATTTCAGCAAAAGAATTAGTAAGGCATCTTTTGGATGAAGGTGTGCTGTGAAGAAAATCTTAATTATTGCACAAATGAATGGAGCAATTCTCTCGCCACTCACAAGGAGAATGGTTACTGGAGCCAATAAACTTGGATCAGAAATTGAAGTCCTGATTGCTGGAAAGAATTGTAGCTTGGCAGCAAAAGAAGCATCGTTATTATCAGGGGTTTCGAAGGTATTAATTTCTGAAGATAATTCGCTTGATGGACAGCTAGCAGAACCACTAGCGTCTTTAATTTCTACAATATCAATTAACTACGATGCATTAATCGCTGCAAGTACAGCATTCGGAAAAAATCTTATGCCTAGGATCGCAGCTTTGCTAGACATAGCGCCGATCTCTGAAGTAATTGAAATTATTTCACCTGGAATCTATAGACGACCTATGTATGCAGGCAACGCCATTGCAACGGTTCAATCATTTGAAAAACCACAAATTCTAACATTGCGTGCAGGTAATTTTTCTCTATCTGAAATTAATGATTCTCCATCTATCGTTGAGTTTATTCCAGCTCCTGAACAATGGAATAAAACTACTATAGAATTTCCAGTAAAAACATCAGAAGCAAATAATGATCTTAGCATTGCTAATATTGTGGTTGCAGGAGGGAGAGGCTTAAAAGACAAAGATAAATTTCAAATACTTAAAGACTTGGCTCAAAAATTAGGAGCTGCAGTAGGTGCTTCTCGGGCAGCTGTAGATTCAGGATACATAGGAAATGAATCTCAAATAGGACAAACTGGAAAAATAATTATGCCAAATCTCTATATAGCCTTTGGAATATCTGGTGCTGTCCAACATATAGCAGGAATTAGGGATAGTGGAATAATTGTTGCTATAAATATCGATGAAAACGCCCCTATTTTTCAGTCAGCAGATTATTTCTGGGTAACTGACCTCTTTAAAGCTATACCTGAGCTAGAAAATGAAATTTTACAGCTAGAAAAGCTAAATAAACTGGATGACTAAAAAATCCCCTTATCTTTAATTTCTTTTAAATCTCTATAAAGTCCAATAAAGGAATTAAAGAGTTTTCTGTTTAATCCAGAAAATGATAGAACACAGGCCTCTAAGTGGAGCAACCTATCTAACGTTAAAATTTGAATTACCAGATGAATTAAACTAGTTTAGCTCGTACAATTATCCACGGTCTCTGGAGCATTAAATGACCGAAAAAAAGACTGTTAAACAAACCAAGAATAACCCGCTCTGGGGTGGCAGATTCCAATCTGGGCCGGATGAACTTACAATAAAAATCAACTCTTCTATAGCTTTTGATAAAGCTTTGGCGGAGCAAGATATTGCTGCGTCACGATCTCATTGCGCAATGCTAATTAAGACTCAAATCATCGATAAAAATGATGGAAAATCTATACTTGAAGGCCTTGATAAAATTGAAAGCGAAATATTTAA
>CAZHAN010000149.1:0-2954 GCA_964530575.1 uncultured Rhizobiaceae bacterium
CTTTCATTTATAGAATCAGCGACACCACCTCCCCCATGTAAGGAAAAATACAAGTCCAGATAATATCAACAGAAAAATATTAGAAAATATCATAAATTTTCATCAACAGAAGTTACTAAAATACGGACAAATATTGCAGTTAGGATTAAAGAAGAAATCCACCAATTTTGCCATATACCAAATGACAAAAATGAGAAAGTTAATGCTGAATAGAGAGTCGATAATGCAGTAGCACGCATATAGTTATCACTGATAGAGGCAATCGAAAATCCTAAGTACATTATAATTAAGGAGAAGATAGATGCACCAATAATCCCTAGTTCAAGCCAAATCTGTAAAGCAGCATTGTGAGGGTGAAGGGATAGAATCTCACCAGAAGGCAACACTTCTCTGTCAGAGCCAGGTATAGATCTTGAAGAGTCAATTCCCCAACCAAGAATCGGTTTTTCTGATATCTTCTCTGCAGTAAACTCCCATATATACAGTCTATGTAACGTCGATCTGTAATTATCTGATAAATTTTCACTAAAAACATTTGGGTTCAGTGAAGAAGCTATGAATGGAGAACTTAAAATAAAGATTGCTGTTAGAGAAGTTATAAGTATAGAAAATACCCTTCCCCAAATTCTAGCAATCAAAAAAATTGATGAGCTAAAGATAAAACAAAAAAATGATGCTAAATTATTCCCATTTAAACTCAATACTATTACTAACAAAATCATGCTTCCAGCAAGCAGTCGGTTTTTAGACCAAATTACAAAAATTACAGGCCAGAACATAAGCATTAGAACAGAAAAGGCAGGCCCAAGAATACCAACATCAGGGGAATTCGGCCCACTGTTTGGTAATCCAAGAACCCATCGAAAAATTGGGAATTCAAAGAAAAGCTCAACAAAAAAGAATATTAATCCTAATAAATATCCAATGGTGATTGAATTACAAAAAGATAACTTAGCACTCTTATCAATTCTTCCGGCCTGGTAAAATAAAATAGATGATAAAGAAAAAAGAATTAATAGGGATAATATTAGTTTTAATGCATCAAATTGCTCATTAGTCCAGATAACACTAATAGCACCATAAACAATAATTGCGTAAAGGGCCTTAATCCAAATAGGTCTGACTAGACAAACTCTAAGTTCTTCTTTATTCAGTGAAAATAACAAAAAAGGGGTTAAAGCTAAAACCAAAAGAGTCTCAGCCTTAGGTGCAAAAACCGCGATAGGTAACATTAAAAGCGCTGAAAATGAAAAAGCTTTGCTCATACCATTTCATTTGGAAGATGGCCACCAAGCACTAGTCTGTAAACATCGAGCGATTCTTCAACAAATTGTTGTACTGAAAATCTATTAGTGGCAATTTCTCTACTTCTCCGGCCCATACTTAAACGAAGTTCTTCATCATTGATCAGATTACTAATTGCAACAGCTAAAGCCTCTGAATTTCTCGCAGGAACTAGTAATCCATTTATCCCATCTTGCACCACCTCCCGACAGCCTGGGACATCTGTAGTTACTATTGGACGCCCACAAGCCGCAGCCTCAATCAACGATCTTGGAAGACCTTCTCTATAGGATGGTAAACAAATTATATGACTACTAGAATATATTTCTGGCATATTTTTTATGAATCCCTTCCATTCTATCCAACCCATACGTTGCCAATTATTTAATAATTCTTCCCCAATATCTGTCGGATTGTCAGAATCCATTCTTCCTGCAATACAAAAAGCTGCATTTAGTCCTTTATCTTTTATTATTCGTGCTGCATCAACAAATTCCCTAACACCCTTATCTCCAATAATTCTAGCGGGGAATAGAATAGTGGTTGGTTTCGAGGGCTCTGGGGAAAATTTAAACTGATTCAGGTCAACCCCACATCCATAAATAATATTATAATTTTCATTCTTCATGATTTTCTTATTAAGAAATAAATTAAGGTCATCAGAATTCTGAAAAATAATCCGTAAGTTATTATGTGCAAAAACAATACGAAAAAGTGAAAAAACTATGTACTTCTGTACATTAGCAAAAATTCCATCTATCAAAAATAAATAACCAAGGCCGGTAACTGCATGAACAACTGCCGGAACACGTCGAAGCCTAGCAACTAAACCACCGTAAAGAATTGGTTTCATTGTGACTGCATGAATGAGATCTGGGCGAAGTATACCAATCATTTTCCAATAAAAAAGAATAAGTTTTAATTCGCCGATTAAACTTCTCCCACCTCTTTTAAGAGGAACATCGTGAAAAATAATCCCTGAAGAAATAATCTTTTCTATAGATTTATCATGATAAGGGGCAGCTACGTGAACCTCAAATCCTGCACTTAACGCTGCTTCGGCAATTGGCAATCGATGGCTAATAAAAAATGGAGCATCATTAAGTAAAAAAAGAACTTTTTTCTTCAAATCTAAAATACCCCTTCTTTCATTCCAACATAATTAAAATGTGTGAAGAGGGGTGAAACCCTAGAAACGCCAGGAAAACTTTCTAACCAAGAAAAATAATCAAAAAAAGATTTATTTGGGAACATTCGAAAATACCTCACTGAAATGGGAATTATATTATTTTTCTTAAATCTACCTTTGATTGCCTGAGCTGTAGTAATCCGCTCATCTCCATACAAATGAACCCTCCCATCAGAACCCTGCATTTCTTTAATCTTTGGGAATCCCCTTCTAAAAAACAGCTGTAACTGAAGCGGAATATTTAATGCATTTGCTTCTGAAATAACAATCCATCCTCCAGGCCTTAATAACCCTGCACATTTCTTGACCATTTCATCACGAGGCTCTAAATGGTGGAATGTTTGTTCCATCCAGACCAAATCGCAGGGTGAGGATTGTTCTCTCTTTTGTGGTGAGGTTTGATTTGTTCAGAAGGTCCCATAGCGAGTCATTCCTTTCAGCTAATTCTGCAAGTTCCATAGGGGCGATTTGATCGCTTGGG
>CAZHAN010000150.1:0-2841 GCA_964530575.1 uncultured Rhizobiaceae bacterium
TGGGGTTTGGTACAGGCCTGCTGAAAACCCAAATTATAATTCAACTGGAATTGCATCCTGGTATGGACATCCTTTCCATGGCCAGTTTACAGCTAATGGGGAGATATATGATATGGACGCCCTTACGGCAGCCCATAAGACACTCCCAATGCCTTCCTATGTAAGGGTAACAAACCTTGAAAATGGTCGCTCATTAGTTCTTAAAGTTAACGATCGAGGACCATTTGTTCATGGACGTATAATTGATGTTTCCAGAAGAGGAGCTCAATTGTTAGGTTTTTCTGAAAAGGGCACTGCTAAAGTTAGAGTGCAGGCAGTACTTAACCCGAATGGAACGGAAAGGAATAAACAAGAGGCCAACAATACAAAAGGTCCTAGAGAGGTATTTCCCGTTAATATCTTGAGTAAAATATTACCAAATCAAGTAAATGTTGTAGATACAATTGAAACTGATTTGTATATTCAAGCAGGGGCATTTACAAACTATGATAGTGCTAACAAACTCAGGCTAGAGCTTGAGCCTATCGGAAAGGTATCGATAACTTCAATTATGATTAATGGACTTCAGTTTTATAGGGTTAGAGTTGGCCCTGTAAATAATATTTCGAGAGCAGATGCAACACTAGCAATGGTTATGTCTAAAGGATATACGGAGGCCCGAATTGTTGTTGAATAATAAACCTTATTTTCACTCCCTCACTTCAATAATTGATCATATTAATTTATTTTTTATTATTTCATTAAGTTTTATTTTAGTATTTTCGATGACAAATACTGTTGCTGCTGATGAAACAATAGCTCCTAATGCAATTGTTATTGATCTTGGTACAAATACTATCCTTATGGAAAAAAATTCACACGAATTGATCCAACCCGCATCAATGTCAAAATTAATGTTGTTGTATATTCTCTTTGAACGACTTTCAGATGGTGGCTTAGCTATGGATGATACCTTTCCTGTAAGCGAAAAAGCCTGGCGCATGGGGGGATCAAAAATGTTTGTTCGGGTTAATACACGAGTAACCGTTGATGACTTAATTAATGGGATTATAGTTCAAAGTGGTAATGATGCCTGCATTGTAGTTGCAGAGGCTCTATCAAGTAGTGAAATTGCCTTTGCTCAATTAATGACAGAACGTGCATTTGAATTGGGACTTAAAGAAAGTTTTTTTAAAAATTCAACTGGTTGGCCAGAAGAAGGTCATTTAATGAGTGTTGCAGATATAGCAGAGCTTGCCGGTATGATAATAAAAGACTTTCCAAATTATTATACTCTATTTGCTGAAACTGAATTCACCTACAACGATATTCGACAAACAAATAGAAACCCTTTGCTTTATAGTTTTCCAGGCGCTGATGGCCTTAAAACTGGATACACAGAAGCAGCCGGATATGGACTTGTTGGTTCAGCTACTCGCAATGGAAGAAGGGTGGTAATTGTTCTAAGTGGACTGGAATCACCACAACAACGAGCTCGTGAATCAGAAAGGCTTCTTGATTGGTCTTTCCGTGAGTTTGCTAACTATCCGCTCTTCAAAAAAGGAGAGGTGGTTACCGAAGCACCATTGTGGCTTGGTGCTCAAAAAACTGTTCCGTTAATTATTCAAAATGATTTAACGTTAACATTGAGTAGGTCTTCCATGAGAAATATGACTGTAAAGACAGTCTTTAATGGGCCAATACCAGCCCCCATTCAGACGGGTGATAGAATCGGCACTTTAGTTATTGAGGCTCCAAAATTTGAAACAGTGGAATTCCCTCTCTTTGCTGGAGCTAGTGTAGATCGGATGGGATTCTTTGGGCGCTTAGGTGCTGCAATAAGTCATCTGGTTTGGGGAGCGGTACAAACCGCAGAAAAGTGAATCTTGGAAATTTTATAACCCTTGAGGGCGGTGAAGGGAGTGGAAAAACAACTCAGGTAAATTTATTACATCAAAAATTAATATCTTTATATGATATTGATGTGGTTTCTACGCGCGAACCAGGAGGAACAATAAAGGCAGAAGAAATTAGAAAAATATTACTTTCTAGTAGTAGTTCAGAAAAATGGCTCCCTCTTACAGAAACACTTCTTCACTATGCATCCAGGTTAGAACATATAGAAAACCTAATAAATCCAAGCTTAAATCAAGGTAAATGGGTTATTTGTGATAGATTTATAGATTCGTCTATGGCCTATCAAGGATATGGCATGAATGTAGATAAAAGTATTATTGATCAATTATCAAATCTTTTTGTTGGTAATTCAAAGCCGGATCTTACAATTATTTTAGATATTCCAGAACAAGAAGGCTTGCTAAGAGAGGTAAGGGAGCCTCTGGCAGATAGATATAGTCTAATGGACAAAGAATTTCATAGAAATGTACGAAAAGGATTTAGAGAAATTGCTAAAATCAACGGTGATAGATGTAAAATCATCAATGGTTTAGATTCTATTGAAAATATTCACAACTCTATTCTAGAAATCGTTGTATCTAAATTTAATTTATGAGCGAAATTTCAAAAAAACCCCAAGATACATTTGGGTTAGTTGGACACAGTGAAGCTGAATTAATTCTTAATAATTCTTGGGCTCAAAGAAGGATGGCTCATGCTTGGATAGTAGGGGGCCCAAAAGGGATAGGGAAGGCTACTCTAGTCTATAAATTTTCTAGATCTGTTATTGCTAGCTCCAATTATTTAACAACTCAATCGTCTTTAAGTGAATTAATTGATGTAGAGCCAGACCATCCAGTTTTTAAGCAGATTTCCGCTGGAGCTCATCCAGATCTCTTCATACTAAAAAAATCAATAGATGCTAAAAAGGGAATAAGCACTGGAATTTCAGCTCATGATAGAGCA
>CAZHAN010000151.1:0-2778 GCA_964530575.1 uncultured Rhizobiaceae bacterium
TTTGCAATTTTTTTTGCATTTTCGTTTGTCGTAACAGCACCGTCTGATCCAGGTACAACTGGTACACCTAATTTTCTCATCTCATTTTTGGCAGTTATTTTATCTCCCATAAGGCGAATATGTTCAGGGCGAGGTCCTATGAATGTTATATCGTGCTCCTCAACGATATCAGCAAATTGGGAGTTCTCAGAAAGAAATCCATATCCAGGGTGAATTGCCTCAGCGCCAGTAATTTCTGCTGCAGATATAATTGCTGGAATATTTAAGTAACTTTCACTTGCAATTGGTGGACCTATACACACAGCCTCATCTGCTAACCTTACATGCATTGCGCTTGAATCTGCAGTTGAATGAACAGCTACAGTTTGAATTCCCATTTCATGACAGGCACGATGAATACGAAGTGCTATTTCACCTCGATTTGCAATAAGTATTTTTCCGAACATTGAATGATAATTTAATTATTCAATTACAAGCAATGTTTGGCCAAATTCGACGGGGGAAGAGTCAGTAACAAAGATTTTTGTGACTACCCCAGCTTTTGGTGCGGGTATAGGATTCATGGTTTTCATTGCTTCTATTATTAATAATGTTTGTCCCTCAGAAACCTTTGTGCCCACCTTAACGAATGGTTCAGCTCCCGGTTCAGGTGCCACATAAACCGTTCCAACCATTGGGGAATTTACAGCTCCGGGGTGGTCTAAGTCGCTGAGAGGATCTTGGTTATCTTTTGAGACATCTTGAGAAATAGGAGATTGAGTTGATTGATTAAATTGAGAAATATCCACAACGTTTTTATTGCGAACTACTCGAATAGTTTCGCCGTCTTTGCTCCATTCAAGCTCCGTAAGGTTGTTGTCCTCCAGGAGTTGTGAAAGTTCACGAACTAGATCTGAATCGACTTTAGACCCGGTCAATTTTGCTCTCCTTTTTTGAAAGAATCGAGTTTATTGCATTTAGTGCTAGTATATAACTATCTCCACCAAATCCTGTTATAACACCATAAGCTACTCTGCTTAAATGGGAATGGTGTCTAAACTCTTCACGACGAAAAACATTTGATAGGTGAACTTCTATCATAGGAAGACCCACAGCCTCAATGGCATCAGCAATTGCCACAGATGAGTGAGTTAACGCAGCTGCATTAAGAATTATACCAGAAAAATCTCCCGGAGACTCTTGAATCCATTCAACTAGTTGAGCTTCAGAGTTTGATTGACGAAAATCTGTTTTAATGCCAAGTTCTTTTGCCCTAGATTCAACTCTAGACTGGATTTCCTGTAGGGTTTCTGGTCCATAGATTTCAGGTTCTCGGGTTCCTAGCAGGTTAAGATTTGGACCATTTAAAAATAAAATTGTAAGTTTCATTGGAAAGCCACTAAAGATTCTTCTTTTAATAATGTTGTGACCATATCCCACCATAAGGGATAAGTACAATGAAGGTAATACATATTGGTTTGGCCGGTAGCCCGGATTAACCTATATTTTACTAACAAATGCCCAGAGAAAGTAGCAATAAAAATTCTTTGAAATGTTGACCTGAGAGTAAATATTCACAATGATTTCTTTCTTTGTAAGATGAAGCAGTCTATGCAATTGACAATTAACGGAGAAATTCATGAATTTGAAGCTCCTTTAGATATTAACGCCCTTCTTTTAGAGTTAGGGATAAAGCCCAATAATATTGCATTTGAGATTAATCTAGAAATTGTTCCTAAATCCTTATATAGCCAAACAATCCTTGCTGATGGTGACCAAATCGAAATTGTTCGTTTTATCGGCGGAGGTATGAAGGAGTATTAATGGCGGATATTATGGACAAACCACTTATTATTGGCGGGAAAAGACTTAATTCACGATTGATTGTAGGGACTGGTAAATACAAGGATTTCGATGAAACCTATAGTGCAGTTAAAGAATCTGGTGCTGAAATGGTTACGGTAGCAATTCGTCGCATAAATTTGTCAGATCTAAATATTCCAATACTTTCAGATTATTTAGATCCAAAAATTTTTACATATCTCCCAAACACTGCTGGTTGCTATACAGCTGATGACGCCCTTCGGACACTTAGACTTGCAAGAGAAATGGGTGGGTGGAGTTTGGTAAAATTGGAGGTTCTAGGAGATAAAAAAACGCTCTATCCTAACATGCCCGAAACACTGCGAGCTGCTGAAATACTGGTATCTGAAGGTTTCGAAGTAATGGTGTACTGCTCTGATGATCCTCTGTATGCAAAGCTTCTAGAGGATGTGGGTTGTGTAGCAATTATGCCTCTTGCTGCGCCGATAGGGTCAGGCCTTGGAATACAAAATCCAATTAATATTAAACTTATCGTGGAACAGGCAAGGGTACCTGTAATAATTGACGCAGGGGTTGGGACTGCTTCTGACGCATCCATTGCTATGGAATTAGGGTGTGACGGAGTATTAATGAATACTGCTATTGCTGAATCTAGGGATCCAATAAGAATGGCAAGGGCAATGAAGTTTGCCGTTCAGGCTGGAAGGGAAGCTTTCTTGGCAGGCAGAATTCAAAAAAAAATATACGGAGAGCCTTCATCACCAATTACGGGAATGATCTAGCAAGCTATTGATCAATTTTAAAAAAAGAATTTTATGTTTTTTATTACACATTTATTTATTAAATTATTCATAATTGTTATACCTATTTTTTTTATTTTTCCTGCTTCATCGCAAGAAATTCCGAGCATTGATTCCATAACAAAATTTACTGATGATTATTTTAATTTAGATTAATCTATTCCAGGATGTGTAG
>CAZHAN010000152.1:0-2698 GCA_964530575.1 uncultured Rhizobiaceae bacterium
CCTTACCAGCCTTAGCTAACCATTCAGTAACACCCGATGCCGCATCTAAACCAAAGGCTGAACCACCTGAAAGCACTATGGCGTCTACACGATCTACTAGAGTTGAAGGAGATAGGGCTTCTGTTTCCCTTGTTCCTGGAGCTCCCCCTCGGACATCAACAACCCCTACGGATCGCTGGTCGGGCAAAACCACCGTAACCCCGGTCAAAGCATCAAAATCGCTAGAATTACCAACCTTAATCCCGGAAACATCGGTAATTAGGTTCCTTTTATCATGTTCTTTCATCTATAATCACAAGGACTTTATTCCTAAATATTTAGATTTTTTTACAAAATTATTCTGATCATATCTTACAAATTGGCTGAGATGGTTGAAAAATCACCATCCGCCAATAGTTAAGAAAAGAATAGAAGGTGAAAACTGTTACTATACATTAATATTTTAGGATTTATTTATATAAATTTACGATTAAGGGGTTTATATTGTGAGATCACTTGATTCAAGAGATTGACGTGAAGGTCAATGAGCTTGTATACAGCGGCCGTCCAGTTAATTTCTGTGAAAGATATGGAGATACCCTTTGAAACGCACCTTTCAACCAAGCGTCAAAATTCGTAAGCGCCGCCACGGATTCCGAGCACGTATGTCTACTCTTGGTGGCCGCAAGGTGCTTGCGCGGCGTCGCGCCAAAGGCCGCAAGCGCATCTCAAGCTAAATATGGAGATCCGTATCGGTTGCCTCCTGAGGCGATCCGAGTTTATACGAGTAACGGAGAAGGGAAAAAAATCTCCACAGAAAGGAATGGTATTGCAGGTCCGTAAATGCCAGTCTTCAGATAAACACTCTGAACCAAATGCTGATCTTTGGTATGGAATTACTGTCAGTAGAAAAGTTGGAAAAGCTGTTGCGAGGAGTAGAGCCAAACGAAGGCTCCGTTCTGTAGCAAGAAATGTATTGCCTCGGATTGCCTCTAAATCCTTCGATTATGTTTTAATCGGACGTCAGGGGACTTTATCAAGATCATACCCTGACCTATTAACCGACCTAGAAAATGCAATAAAAAAACTAGGAGCTGCCAGAAAAGAAAATGAAACTGCCAAGAATTCGCATGAGGAAAAGTTATGACTATTCAAGTGCGCATTCTCCGTGGCTTAATTCACGCATATAGGATATGCATTGCACCCATCTTAAAGCCGTCATGCAGGTATGAGCCAACATGCTCTCAATATGCTCTTGATGCCCTAAAAATTCACGGTGCACTAAGAGGAACTATGTTAGCTGTAAAAAGAATCTTTAGTTGTGCCCCTTGGGGAGGTTCCGGATGGGACCCTGTTCCAAATCGCGAAGACCAAAAAAATAATATCAGTTAGAAAGAATTCTTCATGGAACAGAGAAATCTAATATTAGCAATCGCATTATCAATTGGAATTTTACTTACCTTCCAGATTCTTTTTGCAAGCCCACCTCCTCAAGAGGATCAATTGGGTAGTCTTGAAAATCAAACTGAGCTTCCTCAACCTCAACCTCAATCTAATTTAGCTCCACAAAGTAACCTTGAAACAAGTATTGTTGACCGAAACACTGCTTTATCAAACTCAAATCGTGTTGAAATATTTTCACCCAGATTAAGAGGTACCTTATCTTTGAAAGGCGCAAGGTTTGATGATATTTGGCTTGAAGATTATAGAGAATCACTTGAAGAAGACAGTCCCCAAGTTGTCCTTCTTTCTCCTACTGGGACACAAAGGCCTTACTATGCAGAATTTGGATGGGCCGCAACACAAGGATCTGGAATCAAGGTTCCAGATATAAATTCACAATGGGTATCCTCGAGTAATAAATCCATTACCCCCAATGAGCCCATAGCCTTGAGTTGGGATAATGGACAAGGGCAAATATTTACTCAAACCATAACTATTGACGAAAATTATATGTTTAAGGTCACACAGAGTGTGACAAATAATACTAATTCATCGATCACTCTTTTCCCTTATGCACGCATTGTTCGAACTGGAACTCCAAAAACACTTGGATTTTTTGTTCTGCATGAAGGGCCCATAGGAGTATTTAATGAAGCTTTAAAAGAATTATCATACGATGACGTATCAGATGAAGGAACAATTTCTGAGCAAAGTACTGGAGGATGGATTGGAATAACAGATAAGTACTGGCTTGTAGCAATCGTTCCTGACCAAACACAAGAATTTAATGCTAGCTTCAGATATCAAAATAACTCACAAGATCAATATCAAACTGATGTGCTACATAGTGGCATAGAAATTAATCCGGGCTCATCCTCTCAAGTCACAAACCATTTGTTTGCTGGAGCTAAAGAAGTTGACACCCTAGAATATTATAATCAACAACTAAATATTTCTAGATTTGATCTAACAATTGATTGGGGATGGTTATTTTTCTTAACGAAACCAATCTTCCTAGCAATAGATTTTCTATATAAATGGACAGGAAATTTTGGTGTAGCAATTATTATTTTTACAATTTTCGTAAGACTTCTTTTTTATCCATTAGCAAATAAATCTTTCCGTTCCTTTGGGGCAATGAGAAAGGTTCAGCCTGAAGTGGTTCGAATACGTGAAATGTATAAAGATGACCGAGAACGAATGAGCAAGGAGATGATGGAGCTTTATAAGCGTGAAAAAGTAAATCCACTTTCTGGCTGTATGCCCCTTCTTCTTC
>CAZHAN010000153.1:0-2655 GCA_964530575.1 uncultured Rhizobiaceae bacterium
GCTGACACTGATGGTGAGTTTGGACGTTATGTTCCTTATCAAGTTGTTCGCTCCCGCCCAGTTGTTGGCACTTCTGGATTAACTCCAGAATGGTGGCATTGGACATTTGAACGTCACGGTGCCCCACAAATTAATAGTAGATTCTTTGATCATGCCGATCGTTTTATGCTAGGTCCTGATTGGGCAGCGTGGGCGGCGGTACGGTCTTTAGCTCAAGCAGTATTTAGAGCACGGACAATGGAATATGAAGGTGTTCGTGAATTTTTGTTAAGTGACCAACTCCGTTTTGACGGCTACAAAGGCTTCCAGTTAGATTATAGATCTTGGAATAATCAATTGCGTCAGAATATTTTAGTTAGTGTACATAATGCAGTAATTGCCCGTACTCCTATGGAAAAATTTGAGCATGCAATTAATGATCTTGATACACTTGGAGTAGATGAACCTGAAACAAAATGTCAGTTATAGTTAATAATAAAGAAAAAGCAGGCGTGTTTCTGCATTCGTTGCTTGCTCTTTGGGCTGTAACTGGACGTGAATGGGGAAAATTTATTAGGCAGCGAGGACGTTGGGCCTCTGCTCTAGTAAGGCCAATTTTATGGCTTGTTATTTTTGCTGCCGGTTTTAGAAGTTTACTGGGAGTTTCAATTGTTCCTCCCTACACTACCTATGTTACATATCAGGAATATATCATACCTGGGTTATTAGGAATTGTACTCCTTTTCTATGGAATGCAATCTTCACTATCTATGGTTTATGACCGTGAAATGGGAATGATGCGTTTGTTGCTTACTGCACCGATGCCGAGATGGGCATTATTATTTTTTAAGCTTATGGCTGCAACCTTTCTTAGTATTGGTCAGGCTTATGCATTTTTGCTTATAACTTTCGGTTTCAGTTTTATCATTCCTCATCTTGCTGCAAATATTCCTTGGACGGGATGGATATATATTCTCTTTCCTCTCTTCTTGGGGGGGCTGATGCTTTCTTCCCTGGGATTGTTATTGTCTGTTTACATACGTCAGTTAGAAAACTTTGCTGGAACAATGAACTTTGTCATTTTCCCTATGTTTTTTATTTCGCCAGCACTCTACCCTCTCTGGAAACTTAGGGAAGTTGGGGCTGATTACATATATTATATTGCTCTTGTTAACCCTTTCTCACATTGCATTGAGCTCATTAGATTTGCTGCTTATGGTGAATTTCAATTAGTATCATTCTGGGTTGTTTCAGGATTTACAATAGTATTTTTTGTAACTGCAGCTATTGGTTATGATCCCCAAAGGGGAATGCTTAGGCATATAGCTAGATCACGTTAGAATCAAATTTTCATAAAATTTTAAATCAATAGCTAACACTGATTCAGTGGCACTATTGTGAATTAAAGATTAGAATTACCAAAATTTATCACTTTGGAATGATTCTAAATGGCTAAAATTCCTTTTATTTTTTATAGATCTATACAGATATCTTTCAAAGTTTTTTTGGCCTGGATTGCTATTTCAGTAATTTGCGTTCCCATTCTTTCCAGCTACGCTTTAGCTGGTTGGACAGAAGATATAAAAAAAATAATGACTCCACAGTTGCTATCTCAAATTTGGCAAAGTGATGAGTCGATTACCCTTGGTGAAGCAGTAGGGCGACCTCCAGCAGTTCCAGTGTTTAATAGTGAGGGAGAAAATATTGGGTATATTTTTTCTACTCTTCAAGCTGGCCGTTATTCTGGTTATAGCGGAACACCTTTCGATATTGTTGCGGGCGTTACGAACGAAGGTGAGGTTATGGGGATTGCTTCACTAATCACACATTCTGAACCCATTATAGATAAGGGTGTACCTCTTCCGCTTTTGATTAAATATCTCAATCAACTTAATACAGTTCATGCTTGGAACACATACAAGACCGAATTACCTCCAGATATTGTGAAGGGTGCGACTATTAGTTCCACACTCATGAGAGATGGCATCGTAAATTCTGCTCGAAAAATACTTCGTACACGAGATGTAAAGCCCTATTTTGGACCTCCAATATTGGATATGGATGCTTATGAAACCTATACATGGATGGAATTAGAGGAAATGGGTGCCATTAAACGTCTCTATATCACTAACGGAGATGTAGCGGATGCACTTCTTCATGGTGGGTATAAAGACGCTGATCTTGAGAAACCACTCGGTCCAAGAGATGCAATTTTTTTAGAATTATATGTGGCCTTGGGTACTCCTCCAATGATTGGTCAGAATATTGCAGCTCGAGAATATGAAAGGTACATCGATGATACTGGAGGTCAATTCCTCATCCTAGCCGGCCGAGGTGACTACGACTACAAAGGGACTCAATATCGATACGCAAATTATAATAAACTTTTTGATCGAATTAGACTTATGCAGTCTGGAAGAGTTATTTATTTGGAGGGCGGGGGTTATATTAGAAGAACTCAATTTGTTCGAATAGAAGACCCCCCCGAGATGACAGAGGAGTTATCTTTAGAAGTAAGTGAAAGTGA
This sequence comes from uncultured Rhizobiaceae bacterium, assembly GCA_964530575.1. Lineage (GTDB taxonomy): Bacteria > Pseudomonadota > Alphaproteobacteria > UBA2966 > CAIVPW01 > JAQBXG01. Next base: position 2,507 of record CAZHAN010000153.1, read on the forward strand.
TAATGGCCTTAGGCTTGATGTTTTTCTTCGTCAAGAGATACCTGGCATAACAAATGGGATCATTGATCGTTTAACTCAAACGCGACAGATTCAAGTTGCTGGAGAGAGGCCTAGTGCATCTACATCACTTAAAGCTGGTCAAATAACTT
>CAZHAN010000154.1:0-2655 GCA_964530575.1 uncultured Rhizobiaceae bacterium
TCATAACTGAACCGTAACCCATTTAAGTTCTGTCATAGCTTCCATGTCAGCATCTGTTCCTTCTCGTCCGACTCCGCTTTCTCCATTACCACCAAAAGGTACATGCGCTTCATCATGAATTGTTGGACCATTTATATGGCACATTCCAGCATCAATGTTCCTGGCAAAATGAAATGCACGATCAATGTTTTTCGTAAAAATTGCTGATGAAAGACCATACTCTGTATCATTGGCCTTTTCTAATCCCTCCTCATAACTACCAATTGGATAAATCGAGGTAACCGGCCCGAAAGTTTCAGACTTACAAACAGTCATATTCTCAGAAACATCAGTCAAAAGTGTTGGTTGACAACGGTTTCCTTCCCATTTGCCACCAACAACAACTTTAGCACCTTTTTTAACTGCATCGGCAATATGATCCTTTATACGGCTACGTTGGCGTTCTGAAATAATTGGTGCAATTACGGTATCAGGATCACGGAGATCTCCCATACCCAATTTAGAGGCGATCATAACAAACCGTTTTACAAATTCGTCGTAGAGCGGGCGTTCAACATAAAACCGGCTAGACCCAATACAAGCTTGTCCAGCAAACATGAAAATTGACCTTGCCGCCAATGGCATAACGGTATCAAGATCAGCATCCGCTAAGACGATAGTTGGACTTTTACCTCCCAGTTCCAGCGTACATGGTGTTTTATTTTTTGCACAACTTTCGTTTATGTGCTGCCCAACGATCGTAGAACCCGTGAAAGTAACAAAATCTATATCTTTATGACTGGTTAGATCGTCGCCTATCTCATGTCCATAACCCGTAACAACGTTATATGAACCTTGTGGAAAACCTGCTTCAGCCACTATTTCAGCAAAAAGAATTGTCAGGTGTGGTGCCATTTCGGAAGGCAAATGAACAACCGTATTACCGAGAGCTAAAGCATTTGCTACAAGTCTCGTAGTTTTTATAAGCGGTACATTGAAGGGTGTAATGACGGCAACCACCCCTAAAGGTTCTCTCAAAGACATAGAAAACTTTCCTGGCGCATCGGATGGGATGGTTTCTCCACGAACATTTCGACAAAGCCCAGCAGCTGCTCGAACCATCGTGAGACCCTTGGTAAACTCAAACATCGCCTTTTGTATTGGTGACCCAATTTCATCGATAAGGCAGTCAATTAATTCGGGTTTTCGACTCTCCATAATTTCAGCAATACGAAGAAGCATACGCTCCCGCTCTGCGGGCAAACTCTCACGATATTTAGGGAAAGCTATTTTCGCCTCATTAACAGCCCTTCGAATATCATTTCCAGTTCCTTTGGCTGCATGCGCATACACGCTATCATTAATGGGATTTATAACATCGACTACAGTATTTGTTTCTCCATCAACCCACTTTCCACCAATAAACTGTTTAAGGGATTTAATTTTATTTTTATCACTCATACAAATCTCCGAATATAATATTTTGCTTCTTTTCTTGATATGTTCAAACTTTTGAGAAATCAGAGCACCAATTTAAAACACCCTCTTTGAAACTAGGCTTATCTTTACATTCATTAGACCAACGATTTATGTTTGAAAACTTTTTGAAAGGATAACCACATCCTAGAAGCACAAAATGGATTGGAATCCAGGATATGTCAGCTAAGGTGAATTGGTCTCCCATAATCCAAACTCTACCCTCTAGAGTTTGGTCCAGTTTCGTAAAACACTCCTCAAGAATAGTAATTGACTTCTTAATGTCTGCTCCACCCAAAGTACTATCCCCAGAATGTCGTGCATGAAACTCTTTAAGTTCTTTATTCTTTTGAAGTTCACTATACTTCTTTTCTTCTTCAGCTGTTTTTTTTACTTTTTTCTGTATCATGGTTGCGTACACATATGGTTTGATAGCAGGAACATGAATTGACGCCGCCAGCTTCAACCACTCCAACATCTCTGCCTCTTTGTCTTTAGAACGTAATGACGGTTCGGGATACTCAAAGTCCAGATAATCAATAATGTCATTAGACTCTATGTGTACTACACCGTTATCAATTAGTGTCGGTACCAAACCATTAGGGTTAATCCCAAAATACTCATCTGATATATTTTCTTTTTTCTTTAAATCAATGTGATGGCTAGTCCAAGAGAGACCTTTTTCAATTAAAGTCATACGTACTCGCATCGAGCAATTGGATATATTACCGTGAAATAGATGTAGCCCTTCGTAAGCCTCAACAGATTTATTTTTTGGAGTAATTATTACCATATGGACCTCCCTTGATTAAGTCTTCTTTTTATACATTTTAGGATCCTAAAATTTATCAACCAAACAATAATAGCCCAAAAAAGGCGTTTCACACTCAATTATCTCATAATTGGGATCCCACTGCAAGCCTTTACAGCGAATATTTGCTACTTTACGAGTTTATATTGACTTTGGGATCCCATTTAATAACAATGGCTTTATGAAATCAATTGATACTGAGCTTGCTCATAAAATCAGACACGATGTAGTGTTTGGTACCTACAAGGAAGGCGAGCGTCTGTCGGAGGCTCAGCTTTGCGATAAGCACGGTGTTTCCCGGACCCCGGTTAGGGTAGCAATTAGAGTGTTTGAGAAAGAGGGCATACTCCGACGCGGTGACGGCCGTGGTTACGTTGTGCAATGTCCGA
>CAZHAN010000155.1:0-2637 GCA_964530575.1 uncultured Rhizobiaceae bacterium
GAAAAACGTGGTCTAAAATATTTCGATGCGACATGCCCATTAGTTAGCAAAGTACATCGTGGAGCTGAACAACATGCATCCGCTGGTAGAAAAGTCATATTAATTGGTCATGCTGGCCACCCAGAAGTTGTTGGAACGCTTGGCCAAGTTGAAGATGGAGATATTCATTTAGTTGAGACAATTGAAGATGCAAGAAATATTAATCCAGAGGATCCAAATCATATTGCGTATGTTACCCAAACTACATTAGCCGTTGATGATACAGAGGAAATTATTAATGTACTTAAAGAAAGATTTCCGAAAATATCCAGCCCTCAAAAGGAGGACATTTGCTATGCAACAACTAATAGGCAATCAGCTATAAAAAATATTGCTCAGAAATGTGACGCAATCATAGTAATTGGGGCATTAAATTCTTCAAATTCGGTTAGGTTAATGGAAGTTGCCCAAAAAGCTGGATGTCAAAAAGTTTTTTTAATAGCAAACTATACCGAAATAAATTGGGATGAATTGATTAACATAAAAACCATTGGACTAACTGCAGGTGCATCAGCTCCTGAGAAATTAGTTAACGAGGTTTTGTTTGCTTTCAAAGAAAGGTTTTCAGTTGAGATAGAAGAAATTGTAACAACTATTGAGGATATTAGTTTCAGATTACCTCGTAGCTTAGAAACTTAATAGATTAAATTTATGGCAGTTTATACTGACATCTCCTCTGAACAATTAAATAATTTTCTATCTCATTATGATTTAGGAATAGTAGATAAATTTATCGGCATAACTGAAGGAGTAGAAAACTCTAATTATCGACTATCTACCTCCTCAGGAACTTACATCCTAACAATCTACGAAAAGCGTGTCAGAAAAGTTGACCTTCCATACTATCTTGGATTGATGGAGCACCTAGCTCGATCTGGAACTCCATGCCCTACCCCTGTGATTGGGAAAGATGGAGAATCTTTACATAATATCGACAGTAAATCAGCTGCTATATTTACCTTCCTAAAAGGTTCCTGGCCATTACATCCAACAGAATCTCACTGTAAAGAATTGGGAAGAGCATTGGGTAGAATGCATATAATGGGCAATAGCTTTGATCTAATTAGAGAAAATGATCTCGGCATCTCTGGATGGAAAAAATTATTTAACAAATGTGAAGAACGCGCAGATCAAGTGTCTGCTAACCTGGCAAATGAAATAAATGATGAAATTAATTTTTTAGAAAACCATTGGCCCTCTGATCTACCCAGTGGAATTATTCATGCTGACTTATTCCCAGATAATGTTTTTTTTACAGATGAAAAATTAACTGGAATTATTGATTTTTATTTTGCTTGCAATGACTTCTTTTCCTATGACATAGCAGTTTGCTTAAATGCATGGTGCTTTGAAAATGATGGAAAATTTAATATTCAAAAATCGCAATACTTATTAAAGGCATACAATTTAGAAAGAAAAATTTCAAAACAAGAGCTTACTTATCTTCCTTTATTAGCCCGAGGTGCTGCTTTACGTTTTCTTCTCACTCGTCTTCATGACTGGTTAAATCAGGTAGACGGGGCGCTAGTTAAACCAAAAGACCCAACTGAATACTTACATAGACTCAGATTCCATCAAAATATAAAAGATTCTAAATCCTACGGGAACATATGAAAAAAATTGATGCTTTCACCGATGGAGCTTGCTTAGGAAATCCTGGACCAGGAGGCTGGGGAGTTATTCTCAGATTCCAAAATACTGAGAAAGAGCTTTCAGGGAATGTTGAATCCACTACAAATAATCGCATGGAATTGGTAGCAACGATTAAAGCTCTTAAGGCATTAAATGAAAAAAGTGAAGTTACAATTCACACTGACTCAAAGTATGTTATGGAGGGAATTACAAATTGGATTAAAAAGTGGAAAAAAAATGGATGGCGGACATCCTCTAATAAACCTGTAGCCAATATTGATTTGTGGAACCAATTAGATGAAGCTCTAAATGAACACTCTGTATCTTGGACCTGGATACGCGGTCACAGTGGCCACCCATATAATGATCGGGCAGATTCACTCGCTAGAGGTGCCGCTCAAAAAATAAAGGAATAATTTTAGAGTAATTTTAACATTTTCTCTGCAGAGCAATTGGTAAGAATAGAAGAATCTTCTTCAACTTGAAACTCTTTGACTATACAGTCGTCTATAAAAGCAGAATAACGTTTCGATCGTATCCCTAACCCAAATTCTGAAAGATCTATATCTAAACCGAGAGCTTTAGTTAGTTCAGCACTCGCATCAGCAACCATTAATACCTTATCTCCCACACCTAGTACTTTTCCCCATTCATTCATTACAAACGGATCGTTCACAGAAATACAAATTATTTTATCAATACCTTTTGAAAATATTTCATCTGCTTTTCCAATAAACCCAGGGAGATGTTCTTTGTGACAAGTAGGTGTAAACGCCCCAGGAAGACCGAAAACTACAGTTCTTGTTGAAACAAGTATCTTTGAAATATGAAAAGACGAAGAAATCCCATTATCGATTTTATAAACAACCATATCTGGGACTCTACTACCTATCTTTATCATAATGTTCTCACAAATAATTCATTCTGCATTATCTACAAATATTTTACTCTCAACAGAATATGACT
>CAZHAN010000156.1:0-2635 GCA_964530575.1 uncultured Rhizobiaceae bacterium
ATGGATTTGCTAGCGCGACGTGAACATTCCTTTAAAGAATTAACTCAAAAACTATCCTCCAGATTCCAAGCAGAATATATACAGCCTGCTTTAGAAAAACTCAGGGATGAGAATCTACAATCAGATCATCGTTACCTTGAAGCATATATCCGCTTTAGGCGTAATAAGGGTTTTGGGCCGCTAAAGATTGAAGTGGAGCTTTATCCCAAGGGGCTAGATTCTGAGCAAGTTAGAGCGCGTCTATATGATGGGGAAAATAATTGGGTAGAATTATGTCAGCAGGCTTTATCAAAGCGCTTCCCAGTACTTGATAAGCTCAATTTTGAGGATAGAGCAAAGTGTGAACGTTTTCTTATGCAACGAGGGTATTCGTATGAAGTCATAAGAGACACAATAAACCTAAAATAAATATTAAATATAATTAGTAACTATATGTATTATATTATATTTTTATTTAATTATACTCGTGATAGTTGCTATCATCTGAAACGGTGATTTGATAGAAAGAATACGAGAGCTTCAAACAAGAAATAAGTGATTTGAAAAATGAATCAAAACCACTTAAATAGCCTCATTTGATTATCTCTTAAGTAGATGATTAGCTCTCTCTCATGTATCATTCCGCTTGTTCAGTTTGTAAGATTGTAAGAAAAATAAGTACTTAAGTGTGCTTGTCCAAATAAAATTACGTATCCTTGAGTAGAAGTATGAAAATAAATTTACATCATTTTCCAATAATTTTGATGGGCAGACTGAAAAAAGTTTGTTTTTTGACTATTGTAATGTGCAACCTTACTTTTCACCTGGAGGCATCTGGACAAGCAGATGTGCTTAGTAATCTTACTCCAGAGGAATTAGCGCAATTCAATCAGCTTCCTTCCCAGCAACGCCAAGCTGTTTTGGATCAATTACAGTTGGGTTCAACCGCGGGTTTTGAACTGCCAGTAACTCAACCCCAAACTGTTATGCAAAGAGATTTAAATGAGGGACGCGCAGATGCTGAAAATACAATACAAAATGCTATTGCAGAAAGAGATGCGCTACTTAATCTAGAGGATCAAGTTGATTCGTCTAGACAAAGAATATTAAAGAAAGCTCAAGAGTTACGTGAATTTGGTCTAGATTTAACTCTTATAGATACCTTTGGTGAATTGGACCAGATGGGTATTATTACAGAAATTCGGGATGTTGAAATTATAAGGGATAGAGCTAGAGCTAGAGCTAGAGATGGAGATGGAGATACAAATACCACTTTTGGTAGTGGTGATAGTGAAGAAACCCAAGATTTATCAGAATCTAGATTAGAGGGAGTTCCAAATTCCTCTAGTGAAATGTTAAAACAATTTGGATATGAACTTTTTGCTGGTTCCCCATCAACTTTTGCCCCTGCTACTGATATTCCTGTACCGTCTAATTATATTTTAGGTCCAGGTGATACTGTAGTTCTCCAACTTTATGGTCAGTTAAATGTGCGCTATGAATTAGCTGTTTCCAGAGAAGGGCTTATCCAATTTCCCGAAGTAGGGCCCCTTAATGTTTCAGGCCTGAGTTTCGAGGAAATGCGCACTTTGATAGAAACAACAGTGGATAATACTCTTATCGGACAAGAGGTCACTATTACTATGGGGGCCTTGAGGTCTATTCAAATTTTTGTGTTAGGAGAAGCATACAGACCTGGAGTTTTCACAATTAGCTCTCTGTCAACAATAACTAATGCGCTTTTTTCAAGTGGGGGAGTTTCTAATCTTGGGTCATTAAGAGATGTTCGCTTAGTTAGAGGTGGCGAAGTTGTCGTTCAGCTCGATCTATATGATTTACTGTTGAATGGGGATACTAGTAATGATGCTCGTCTACAACCTAATGATGTTTTGTTTATTCCAACAATTGGACCTACTGTTGGGGTTTCTGGAGAAGTACTTCGCCCGGGCATTTATGAATTAAATGCTGAAGAAACAGTTCAGGATGTATTGGCTTTTGCTGGAGGCGTCTTACCTACAGCTTATCCCTCATTGGCACATATGGAACGGATAAATTCATTTGGTCAACGTACAATTTCTGATATAGATCTAACTTATTTGGAAGATTTAAGCACCACTGTAATTGATGGTGATTTAATTAGAGTAGATACGATCTTGGACCAAGTTGAGTTTGGTTTGAGTCTGGAGGGGCATATTTTTCGTCCTGGAACTTATTCTTGGGAAGAGGGGAAAAGAGTCAGTGATGTCATAGCTTTTGACGATATAATGCCGAATGCAGATTTTGAATACTCGATAGTAGTAAGGGAAATTCAACCAAGTAGAAGAATAGAGCTTTATCAGTTCAATTTAGCAAATGCCCTTGATACGGCTGGTTCTAACGACGATCTTGTTTTACAACCTAAAGATCGTTTGTTGATTTTTGGTGATAATTCACTCGAAAACCGTTTGGATCGTAGGTTGCTTTTACATCCGATTATCCAAACTCTTATATATCAATCAAGTCAAAATAATACTAGAAAGATAGTCTCTATATATGGGGAAATAGCTAATCCAGGCGAATACCCATTAACCGAGAATATGACAATCGAGCAGTTATTGTTAGCTGCTGGCGGAGGATTGGAAAGCGCAAATTTGAGTGAATCAGAAATAACTAGAAC
>CAZHAN010000157.1:0-2622 GCA_964530575.1 uncultured Rhizobiaceae bacterium
TTTTTAAAAATGGATTGAGTTAAATTGTGCATCTGAGTACCAATTCTATACAAATTTTTATTTTTTCAATCAACACATGAGTTTTTCATGATCATTCTTGCCTTTGATACTTCACTAAATGCCTGCTCAGTCGCTATTCAAAAAGATAATATCTTGGTTTGTCAAAAGCTTAAAATTATGGATAAAGGGCAAGCTGAAGAACTTATACCTTTAGCCATAGAGGTTTTAGCTGAAGCTGGGATGAAATGGGAAGATATTGATGGACTAGGAGTTACTCTGGGACCCGGCACTTTTACTGGGATAAGAGTAGGAATTGCAGCAGCTAGAGGCATCGCACTTGTAAGAAATATACCAGTTTTAGGGTATACATCGTTACATACAATTGCAAAAGGAGCTCTGAGGACAGGTAAAATTTTAGCCCAAGAAGAATTATTGGTCATGAGTGATGCACGCAGAAATGAAGTTTATATTCAATATTTTGGTGCAAATTCAATACCTTCCGGTCCCCCAGCGTTAATATCAACTTTTGAAATTAATAACTGGCTTCCTAGTTATGGGATTGCTCTAGCAGGAAGTGCTGTGGCCATTTTACAATCCCTTAATAAAGAAATTTCTGAACGATTTAAGATCATAAAAGACTTAAATTTTCCAGAGGCTCAGGATGTGGCTTTTCTTGCAGAAGAACAAATGATTAAATCTGATTGGGTATATCAAGGTCCGCCAAGTCCGATTTATCTCCGAGAACCACATACGACAATTCCTAAATAAAAATTGTTAATAAATTAAGTAATTGTTTGTATTTCTATAATAAAATATTAATATTATATAATTAATACTAAGTAAAAGTTAGATTTGGACTTATGAATATGAATAAAGGAAAAATAAAGTTTGAGGCCAATTTGATTGCTCATGCAACAAGCATTGCTTCATCATATGTGGCTAATAATAAAATATCCGTTGAGCAGGTACCTACATTAATCGAGCAAATATACAATGCTTTGGCGAATATTGAATCGCGAGGTACTATAGTAGAAAAGCCAGTTCCAGTTGTTGATCCGGAGAAATCAGTAACTCCAGAATATATTATATGCTTAGAGGATGGTAATGAATTAAAGATGCTGAAGCGTCATATTATGTCTCGATATAATCTTACACCTGCGGAGTATCGATCCCGCTGGGGTCTTCCAGGTGACTATCCTATGGTTGCTCCAAATTATGCTAAGCAAAGAAGTCAATTAGCTAAGAAAAATGGGCTTGGAGCAAACACAAAGAGTAAATTTACTGTCTAGGCAATTTAATTAGATATGAAAATTAAAAGAGACTCTAAAATATCTGAAGAAAGCAAAATTCATCTAGATGATTTATTTGCTGACTATGGTATCCGCATGACTGGTCAACGGAAGATAATTGCTCAACTTCTTGCAAAGGCTGATGATCATCCGGATGTTGAAGAATTGCATCGTCGCGCTAATTCAGTTGATTCAAGAATTAGCATCGCAACAGTTTATCGAGCTGTGAGGCTATTTGAAGATGTAGGCATTCTTGAACGTCATGATTTTCGTGATGGCAGGGCTCGTTATGAAATGGCATCTGAAGAACATCATGATCATTTAATAAATCTTCGTACTGGTGAGGTTGTTGAATTTCAGAATGATAAAATAGAAGAATTGCAAAGAGAAATTGCTAAAGAGCTTGGATTTCGTCTAGCTGATCATAGGCTTGAGCTTTATGGAATTCCTAGTGACGAAGATAAAGATTCTTAAAGGTAACATATTAATAATTTAAAATGTTGATACCTTTACGCTTTGCTCGGTTTATAAGTTTATTATTTTTGATAATTGGGTTCTTACCTTTTCAAATATTTGCTTTAATATTAAAATTATCTTTAGCAAAAAAAATTCCAGTTTATTTTCATCGGTCAGTATCTAGAGTTCTTAATCTAGATATAACAATTCAAGGTACTTTAACAAATAATCAACCAATTTTATTTGTCTCTAATCATTCCTCTTGGATTGACATTGTTGTTCTTTCTTCACTTGCGCCCGTTAGTTTCATTGCAAAGTCAGAAATTGCTAGTTGGTTAGGAATAAATTATTTAGCTAAGCTTCAGGGCACTGTATTCGTAGTAAGGAAAAGAGAGCAAGCAGGGAGAAGTCGTTCAGCCATAGCCAATCGACTAATACGAGGAGATAATATTGTACTTTTTGCTGAAGGCACCGCTGCAGATGGAAACAATATACTTCCCTTTAAGTCATCACTTTTTTCTGTTGCTGAAATAGATATAAATGGTAATTTTCCTTCCATACAGCCCATCAGCATTGCTTACACTCATTTAAATCATATGCCTCTTGGGAGGAGAGCCCGTCATCATGTAGCCTGGTATGGGAAGATGTCGCTTGGAAAACATTTATGGAATCTTTTAGGACAAGGACATATAGGTATTTCTGTGACAATACATCCTACAATCATTTTTTCAGAATTCGATTCGAGGAAGGAGTTGGCTTTGCATTGTCATAAAATAATATCATCTTCACATGGTCTTGCGTTATCTGGGCGTTTTGAGAAACTTGTAAATATTGAATAGACTTGATTCTCCTTGAGTTCTTGACTCAATATTTTCAG
>CAZHAN010000158.1:0-2618 GCA_964530575.1 uncultured Rhizobiaceae bacterium
GGGGTGGTAGGTGCTTACCAAGCAGTAGAGGTTCTTAAGGAAATTTTAGAAATTGGGGAAAGTCTTTCTGGAAACTTACTAATGTACAACTCACTTAATTCAGCTTGGAGAAAAGTAAAAATTCGTAAAGATCCTGAATGCCCAACATGTAATTAAAACTTAAATATATCAAACAACTAAAGCAAACATAAAACTTATCATTTGCTATAGATCTACTTAATTAATATTTTTTGCAATAACTCTATCCGGCACAGGATTTTGATCCCAGAAACTTCTAATATTGATAATAACTTTCTCCCCCATGTCTATTCTTCCTTTATAAGTAGCAGATCCAATATGTGGGGTAAGAACAACATTATCAAGCGCAAGTAATCTTGGGTTAATATTAGGAGCATCTTCAAAAACATCGAGCCCTGCACCACCGATCGAACGTGATTCAAGTGAGTCACAAAGAGCATCCTCATCTATGATACCTCCTCGGGCTGTATTCACGATCACTGTATGTGGTTGAAGTTTAGAAAGTCTTTCAGCATTAAGTAAATGGTGAGTAGAATTAGTAAGAGGGCAATTGATTGATATAGCATCAACATGTGTAAGCATTTGATCGATATCATCCCAGTATGTTGCTTCTAACTCTTTCTCTATCTCATCAGGCACTTGCTTGCGGTTATGATAATGAATAGATATGCCAAACCCCCTCGCTCTCCTTGCTATTGCCTGCCCAATACGACCCATTCCAACAATGCCTAATCTCAGTCCAGAAATTCTGTGACCCAACAGCAAAGTAGGGGCCCAACCAGACCAATTTCCTGAAGATAATATTCTTGCCCCTTCAGTAATACGCCTTGGGGTAGCAAGCAAAAGTGCCATCGCGAGGTCAGCTGTATCTTCGGTTAAAACTCCTGGAGTATTTGTTATAGTAATTTCTTTTTTAAAAGCAGAAGCTATATCTATATGGTCAACTCCAGCGCCAAAATTAGCAATTAACTTTAAATTTTTTCCTGTAGCATCGATCACTTCTGCATCTATAATATCAGTAACAGTTGGAACTAGAACATCAGCGAGGGCAACAGCTTCTTTCAGCTCAGATAAAGAAAATGGATGATCATCAATATTGAGTTCAGCTTGAAATAATTCCATCATGCGTGTCTCAACTGATTCTGGGAGTTTCCTGGTAACTATTACTTTCGGTTTTCGGCTAGACACCACTTATTTCCACCATTTTCATCTCCTTATTTATAGATATCTCTCTAACATGTGTGACCAATATACACAATTTGTATAAACAATACTGCCTTGACTAGAACTAATTCAGGCCCCAAAAAGAAATCATGCAATTTATTAAATCTAAACTAAGAATGTGTCTGGGTTGTTATATTTTAATTATAATACCAATCCTAGCAGGGACGGTTTTTGCTCAAGGACTACCCTTGCCAAGATATGTTTCACTTAAATCAAACGAAGTGAATGTTAGAATTGGACCAGATTTTGAATACCCAATAAGTTGGGTTTTTTTTCGCAAAGGCTACCCCGTTGAAATAATTGAAGAATTTGAAAGCTGGCGACAAATTAGAGATATCGAGGGAGCTATTGGATGGGTGAACAAAATAATGTTATCAGGGAAACGTACTGGTATTATTACTGGCGGAAACTGGGAATTATTTCGAAGTCCTAACAATGACTCTGTAGCTATTTTATTAGCTGAAGAAGGGGTAATTGCAGATATTTTGCAATGTTCGGATTCATGGTGCCAGCTAAAGATAGAAGGTGAAAAAGGTTGGTTGGAAAAAAAGAATTTATGGGGTGTATACCCACAAGAGAATTTTAAATAAAATCCTTAGCTAACTCATCAATTACTTTAGTTTCCAAATTTGTTTTGTGCTCATAACTTGGATGTTCAATCTGAACAGAAATATTTAATTCATTACGTTTAAATAATTCCTTATGTTTAGAATCAAATTCGAAATGTAAGAAATGTACTGCTGATGTTCGCCCATCATCATCTGTACGTTGCTGATCTAATTCAGGGTTTGCTTTTATCCGATTATCTCCAACATTCATGAAAATACAATTTTCTATATCTCCAATCCTCCTAAGTTGCGTATCTCGCAGTACTGGATTGTCAATTTCTAACATTAATGTGGCAACAAGTTCATCCCCAGATGGTATAAGAGGGTTATACGCTTCTAATTCGTCAAGAAGTTGATCATTACCCCCCTTTTCTATACGCAACATTTCTTGAACCTGTAGCCACATAGAGTCATAGCTCTCAAAATAAAATGTTGCAAAAGGTCCAACAAAAACTCTTCGAAGTTTTTTTGACTCTTTTAATGCTTTGATTTTATCCTGCCTAACTAATATATAGTCACTTACTGGAAGAATATCTTGAGATTTAATTTTAGGTTTCATAAAGATTATTCAGATTTATATCCATAAGCTAATGCAAAAATTTCTATTGGATGTACCGCTGATTGATTTCCTTTTTCACCTTCAAGAATTTCAATACCCTGAACTATGTGATCAGCAGCAAGAGGACACTCTGAAGCAACAAAATCAGCCCCTACATCCTTTGCTTTTCTTGCTACTGGAACCCCAACCTTTAAAGCCACTTCAAAATT
>CAZHAN010000159.1:0-2612 GCA_964530575.1 uncultured Rhizobiaceae bacterium
GTAACGGAGGGACAATGGATAGATTAAGTAAGTTAGGCTTTCTGTATGCTGATTTACACGCGGGAGACAGGGAATCCAGTTCTTTACGGCCACAAGTCCCTCCGCATCACGTGTATGTTCACCGCATACCTGAGTGTTTGTCCGACGTATTTAAAAGATTAGCAATCGATTTTATTTTAGGTATCTATATCCCCATATTGACGAGCATGAGAGCCACACATATAGTTCACCGAGTGTTAGTACCCTAACTTTAGAATATCAAGAGCGTCGCCAATTTATGGACAATCTCCTCAGCGATATTAACGTGCTAGACCTAAGCCAAGGTGTATCTGGCCCATTCTGCGCCAAACTTTTGGCTGGATGGGGTGCAGAAGTCGTAAAGATCGAACCTCCTTATACAGGCGACCCTTGTCGATCATCCAAACCGTTCTTTCAGATGGACGACCAAACTCAAGCTAGTGCACTTTTCTCTTATATCAATACCAGCAAAAAGAGTGTGACACTGGATCCGTCCATTCCCAGTCATGCTCAAGTTATCATGAAGTTAGTCCAGAACTGTGACGTTCTGATCGAGAGCTTTCCACCTGGCCATCTGGCGGCCTGCGGACTGGGTTACAGTGACATCGCGGACTCATGTCCTGACCTCGTTTACGTATCAGTCACTCCCTTCGGACAAACAGGGCCATACAGCGCATATAAAGGGTCTGACTTGATATCTCAGGCCGTAGGGGCTCTCATGTATACAATAGGATTACCGGACAGGCCACCGCTGAGAGTTGGAGGAGAAGCGGCTCTATATACCACTGGTATCAGCGCGTTCTCAGCCACCACCATGGCCATATACGTCAAAGACACTCAAGGGTTCGGTCAACACGTGGATATTTCTGCAATGGAAGTGATGACTGTATCTCAGCTATATTCTTCTATCTACGCTCAGTTTGGCCGCCCTCCCGCCCGGCGGGGAAGCAATCTAGTTCGGGCTAAAGACGGTTGGGTTAGCCCTGGATTGGAGACAGGTGTTCAGGAGAGCACCTGGCTTAAGGTGTGTGAGCTGATCGGAAAACCCGAATTGATTAATGATCCTAGATTCATAACCCAAGAGTCACGACGGGCTAACCAGGACGCCCTATTGGTCGTCATATCCGATTGGGCGGGACGTAAACCTAAGGAAGAGATTTACCACACATTCCAGTCCTTACGTACCATCACTGGATACGTAGCAACAGTGGAGGACCTTTTGATGTCGCAGCAGTTTGTGGCCCGAGAATTCTTCAAGCTAGTAGAGGGTGAATCGCTCCCTAATACTATTCAACCTGGCGCCCCTTATCGCATCTCTGACAATCCTTGGGAGATTTCACCAGCCCCCAAGCTAGGCGAGCACAATGAAGAGATATTGTGTCAGGGTTTGGGTTACTCTTTGACTGAATTGGGGCTAGAGGTCGCGTAAAATGTCCATTTCCGCATCCAAACCAGCACTCGAAGGACTACGTATATTAGACCTTAGCCAGGTTGCGGCTGGCCCGTATTCGACCATGTTTCTTGGTTATATGGGCGCAGAAGTAATTAAAATCGAATCTCTATCACGAATGGATATAAACCGTGGGAAAGCACGACCCGGACCGGATGATCTCCGCGTGTACCCTAACGGAGACCCAGGAGAACAGCCATGGAACCGCACTGCTCATCATGTCCACCGGAACATTAACAAACGATCACTTACAATTGATTTAGCGACTGATCAAGGCAAAGCACTGCTCCTCGACTTGGTAAAAGTCTGCGACGTATTGGTTGAGAATTACCGAGGTTCGGTAATGGACCGACTTGGACTTGGCTACGATGTGGTTTCAAGTCGGAATCCTCAACTGATCTATTTGAAAATAAGCAGTCAAGGGGCCACAGGGCCAGAAGCTAACTACGGGTCTCTAGGCTCCACTTTGGAGCAAACTGGAGGATTAGCTTCAATTACCGGATACGAGGATGGTTTCCCTTTATTGACTAATCTGGTCTATCCAGACCCGGTTGTCGGGATTCTTTCGTTCGGTGCTTTGATGACTGCATTACGTAACCGGCTCAAGACCGGTAAGGGCTGCTTGGTCGATCTGTCGCAACGAGAAGTCACGACGATGCTTCTTGGTGAATCTATATTGGATTTCTCGGTCACCGGTAGGGTCGCAGGTACGATGGAGAACCTTCACCGAGACATGTCGCCTCACGGTGTATACCCTTGTCTAGGAGAAGACATGTGGGTTGCTATTGCAGTTGGAGCTGAAGAAGAATGGCATGGATTATGTTCTGCGCTGGGCAATCCGGAGTTAGCCAGAGATAGTAGATTCTGTGACAATGAATCAAGACATTCTAACCAGATCGAATTGGACGAAATAATCGCATTATGGACCATCGGACAAGAGCATTATGAAGCTATGCATCGGCTACAATCTCGTGGCGTTCCGTCGGCTCCGGTGCTTAATGGCAACGAGGTGATAATCGATCCTCATCTTGAATCAAGAGGTTTCTGGGATGTGGTTAATCATCCAGAAGTAGGCCCGTATAAACAGGTAACCACTCCATGGCTTCTCTCTAAGAGTCCAAGAGGAATACCCCAACCAGCCCCC
>CAZHAN010000160.1:0-2571 GCA_964530575.1 uncultured Rhizobiaceae bacterium
ATTTTTGACACCATAATCAGCTGGAAAAGTACAAGTAATATCTAACTCAGCTCCAGCCTTAGCCCCAATTAATTGATCTTCAAATCCAGGTATGAATTGATTTGATCCTAACTCCAAACGAGCTCCTTCTGATTTT
Source organism: uncultured Rhizobiaceae bacterium (assembly GCA_964530575.1). Classification (GTDB taxonomy): domain Bacteria; phylum Pseudomonadota; class Alphaproteobacteria; order UBA2966; family CAIVPW01; genus JAQBXG01. The sequence goes on from CAZHAN010000160.1 coordinate 137, forward strand.
CCACCCTCAAATTCTTCTTCATCAATCGTGCCGACAAAATCTAAAGTTAATACATCTCCATTTTTTGCTTCATGTTTTTTTGGAGCATCTACATATGATTTCTGAGCATCTGCAAGACGTTTGAGTGCATCATCAATATCAACTTTAGTTGGAGTGGAAACATATCTCTCAATTTTAATAGACGAATAATCAACTTTTTCTATTTCAGGTAGTAGCTCCACATTAAGAGTGAATTCAAGATCTTTTCCTTCTTCAAAGTTATTTATTTCAATTTTAGGTTGCATTGCCAGCCTAAGAGAACGATCTGCAATAGCTGATTGTGTAGAAGTATTAACTGTTTCTTCAAGAACTTCTCCTAATAAAGATTTTCCATACCTCTTGCGAAGAAGTGACATGGGAACCCTTCCCGGACGAAAGCCAGGGAGTCGGGCGGTATGCGAAAGCTCACCAAGTCGGGCGGTCATTCGATCCTCTAAGTCTTGAGCATCAACCTTGATTTTATACTCGTGACAAAGTCCTTCAATATTAGATTCAGTTACCTGCATTACATCTCACTAATTGTTTAACATTCTAAAACTATTTTGGTGCGGCTGAAGGGACTCGAACCCCCATGCCCGAAGGCACTTGCTCCTAAGGCAAGCGTGTCTACCAATTCCACCACAGCCGCTAACCTCACGGGCGCATGACCTCATATCATAAATGGATTGAATGATGCCAATTGATAAAAGATCATTTTATAATAAATTTAAGGCTTTGGACATCTTTTTTCCAATAAATCCCTTAAAACCCTTGGTAAATGGGAAGAAATATCACTTGCAATTAATCCCGGCCCAAAATGTACCGCAGCCTTTGCATGCAACCAGACACCCATGGACGAAGCTTCAAATGGAGGCACACCCTGAGCTCTTAATCCAATTATAATTCCTCCAAGCACGTCTCCGGAACCAGCTGTTGCAAGAAAAGGCGTTGATATATTTGTAATTGTTGCTCTTCCATCTGGATGTGCGACAACTGTATCAGGACCTTTTAAAACAATCACTGCTCCAGAAATTTTAGCAGCACTTCTTGCTCTAGACAGGCGACCACCTTTTGTTTGGAAAGGGAAGAGTCGATTAAATTCACCATCGTGTGGAGTCAATATGCATGTCTCATCCAGTACCTTAAATAGTTCTTCAGGATATTCAGAAAAAACTGTAAGGGCATCTGCATCAATAACTGCAGCGGCTGGGGTATCTAAAATTGAAAGGACATTTTCTCTGGTGTTATCATTCAAACCATTACCAGGGCCAATCAAAACAGCGTTTCTTTTTCTTTCTAACAACAAATCGTATAAAGAGGCAGAACTGTCTATTGATGCCAATAATAATTCAGGTTCACATTTTGTAAGAGAGGAAAGTGCATCTTGTGGACAAGCTAAAGTAACAAGTCCAGAGCCCGCTCGGTAAGCAGCAACTGATGCTAAACGTGCTGCTCCAGTACTACCAGCCCCCCCACTAACTACCAGTACATGACCACGTCGATACTTATGATCGTCATATTTAGGCCATGGAAATAAATGTTTCCACAAAAGAGGATCATTAATCCATGTGTTGCAAGAAATTTCATCTAAAAGTGAGTCTGGAATTCCAATATCTGAAACAACTACTTCACCGCAATGAGCCCTTCCAGGATAAAGTAAGTGACCAAACTTATGTTTAAAAAATGTTACTGTAAGATCTGCCTTTGGAGAAACCGTATGAACAGTCCCCTCGTCACCATCTACACCGCTAGGTAAATCAATTGCAACAACTGGTTTTTTTAGGTTCGATAAAGATTTCAATATTTGAAAAATAGAGTCTGATATAGGGTGTCTAAATCCCGCACCAAATAGTGCGTCAATAACTATATCTGTACTATCGAGCAGTAACGGATTTAAAAGTTCTGCTGGCCCCATCCATCCATGAAAAATATCGGAAATATATCCAGATGACTTAAGAGGATCCTGGATAAAACCTATCGTTACATCCCATCCTTTTTCCTGCAGAGACTTAGCAACTACACATCCGTCAGCGCCATTTTTACCAGGACCACACATAACAAGTGCTTTTGAGGGAGCCCATCTAGCAAATATCTGTTCGGACACTGCCCTACCCGCTGCTTCAATCAACGAAAGATTACTAACCCCCCGTTGAACAATAAGTTGATCGATTAGGTTATGATCGGCAATAGAAAGAACGGTGTGGAGGTTATTCATCGTATTTTTATTTTAACTTGCTTTTAATATTTCAAAAAGTTGGAAACAAATGTAAATATTATATTAATATTAAAATACTACCCTTATTTTATGAGTAGTTATCTGTAAAAGAACCTTATTCGCCTATTATTTAAGCACCCTGGGCTACATTATGTGCAAAAGAAATATCATTTTTTGTTTTCATAATTAAATTAACCACGAA
>CAZHAN010000161.1:0-2534 GCA_964530575.1 uncultured Rhizobiaceae bacterium
AACTATTAAATACCTTCTCTCAAAAACCTAACATATAACCGCAATTAATATGACTAAAATTGATCGATCTGTACCTAAAATTCCAAAAGACTACACTGACTTAGTTGCAGCATTTTATAAATTTACTCAACTTAAAGACACTAAAGATATTAAGTCTGAATTATCTCAAATCTGCATTTCATCTAAAATTAAAGGGACTATATTAATTGCAAGTGAGGGAATAAACGGAACAGTCTCTGGCTCATCCTCTGGAATAAAGAAATTAATAAACTGGCTTAATAACGATATTAGATTCCAAGGAATATACCCAAAATTTAGTTTTGCGAAAAAATCTCCATTTAATAGATTAAAGATTAGATTAAAGAAAGAAATAGTCACGATGGGCCAACCAAATATTGATCCTACAAATGCAAGGGGTGAATATGTAGAACCAGAAGACTGGCATAAATTGGTAACGAACCCAGATACACTATTAATTGATGTAAGAAATAATTATGAAATATCTATTGGTAGTTTCAAAAATTCTTTAAATCCTCAAACAAATTCATTTCGTGATTTTCCGAATTGGGCAAATAATAATTTAGCTAACCTACCCCATAATAAGCGGCCAAAAAACATAGCCATGTTTTGCACAGGAGGAATTCGATGTGAGAAGGCTTCTTCATATCTTGTTTCAAATGGTTTCAAAAATGTATTCCATTTAAAGGGTGGAATTTTAAAATACTTAGAAAATATTCCAAAAGAAAAAAGTATCTGGGAGGGTGAGTGTTTTGTTTTTGATCAAAGGGTATCAATCCTTCACGGACTAAAACCTGGAAATAATTATATGTGCTATGCATGCAGGATGCCAATCACATCAAATGACTTACAGTCATCTAAATATGAAATAGGAGTGAGTTGTCCTCATTGCTATAATAGTAAAACTCAATCAAAAATTGATGGATTTCGCCAACGACAAAAACAAATTGACCTTGCTAAAAAATATGGAAAGAAACATATTGGTTGAATAAAATGATATCACCTGCGCCCAATAATTTGACCTCAAATAACAGCTCTTCTATTCCTATTCTTTATAGCTTCCGAAGATGTCCATATGCTATGCGTGCAAGAATGGCAATAATTCAAAACAAAATCAGAGTTGAATTAAGAGAAATTCTTCTTAGAGACAAACCACCTGAAATGTTATCCCTCTCACCAAAAGGAACGGTTCCTATTCTCTTGTTACCAGAAGGACAAGTAATAGATGAAAGTATCGATATAATGGAATGGTCATTCATTCAAAATAATCCTGACTGGAAAACTGAAAATATCCACTCTAAAGAACTTATAGATTTAAATGATAATCAATTTAAATTTCATCTTGACCGCTATAAATATTCATCAAGATTTAATAATGATGAAAAATTTAATCACAGGGATTCTTGTGTTAAGATATTAAAAGAATTTCAACTCCATTTAAAAAGTAAATGGATTGGTGGAGAAGAGCCAAATTTTGTTGACATGTCTATTCTACCATTTATCCGTCAATTTCGAATTGCTGACACTAAATGGTTTGATCACAATGAAAACATCATTAATATAAAATTATGGTTATTTAATTTTTTAGATTGGGAAATATTCAATTCCTCAATGCAAAAGTATGAATTATGGAGGTCGGGAGAAAGAGGCATTGAATTTGGTAATAATTAAGAAATTAATATACCATCCAAAATCAGAATTTATTAGTATTATGAAAGTGCCACACTAAATTGTTAGAAATAATCTTAAACCCTACAGATTTGTATCGATTAATACTTGGTAAATTTATCAATTGGGTACCAACCTCTATTGCATCTACCGAACTTTGGTAGTGATTTATCGTATGATGCAACAAGTCTTGGCCAACTCCAAGTCCTCTATATTTTTCTCCAACAGCGAATAAATCTATAATTGCCTTGCCTTCCTTCTTTAAGGCCAACAAAAATCCCATTGCAATATTTTCTTTCACATAAACAAAACATCGATCGCCTCGTAACCCCTTAAAATAATTTCCAACCCATTGCCTCTTGATCTCAGATGCCTTTTCGTCTGAAATTTTGGGGTCGCTATGAAACCTATCAAACACGAATGAATCGTAAGCAATTCCTTTTATAATGGAAATATGCTCATCAGTTGCTATGATGCAATTTGAAGTTTTCGGCAAAGAACTTTCTAACTTTGCAACCTCTGCCCGCAGATTAACGGTAATTTCAGCCAAATAAAAACCAAAATTTGAAGCCTTTATGGATAGATTTGTGTTATCGGGTGTTTTAGCAGAAACAAACTGGTATTTTTGAAGCTCATGAATTGTTTTAAGCTTATCTAAATTTGCAATACCACAGTTTTTTTCTAAAATTTTAGATAAGAAATCATCTTTTATAATCATTTATTTTGCTTTTTGTTGTTATTCCCACTCAATAGGTTTACCACTCTGAAACCCTTTATTTAAAGGAGTTTCAAAAAAGTTTGTATCTAGTTTTCATCAACTTCATCATTCTGTATAAGACTCATAAAAA
>CAZHAN010000162.1:0-2483 GCA_964530575.1 uncultured Rhizobiaceae bacterium
CAAGCTTCAAGTGGATTGTGTGTTGAGTGTAATATTTCAAAACAGTTCTCATCTACTTCTTCTTTAGCTTGAAGTGTATATCTACCATCAATAAAGATTGAAGCTTTATTATTAAAGATTATTGATAAGCCTGCTGATCCAGAGAATCCTGTTATCCACCTTAATCTTTGCGAACATAATGGAGTATATTCTCCCTGAAACTCATCGGAATGAGGAACAAGAAACCCTGAAATATTTAGGTTTTTGATTTGAGAACGTAATAAAGTTAATCGCTCATTAATTTCTTTTAAGTTTTCTAAATCGGATTGATATTCTAATCTAGTTATCTTAATAAATTCATATATTAATTCATAATTAATGTTGCCCATATTAGATGTCATTAAATCAATCGCCTCTTTTGTAGGATCAGGGCCAACTGCTGGCTCTGGAGCAGCAGAGATTGATTTTAATATTTGGGTAAATTTATTTTCAAAAATATTTTTATTCATTTATTTCAATAAACTTTTAATTAGAAAATTTGTACAATAATTGGATGATCAAGCGTTCTGAACAAAAGAGTCAATAACTTTTTTTAGTCCTGCTTTCTCAAAATTTACTTCAAGTCTATTACCCTGTACTTTATTGATGAGGCCATATCCAAATTTCTGATGGAAAATGCGCTCACCTTTTTGAAATTTACTTTGAGGCGAATTGAAGTTATTTGAGAGTTTTTCATCAATTATTAACCCCCCTGATGTTATTCCATTACCTGGATGGAATTTCCCTACGCCCTCTAGTGGAATAAAATTAGACTGATGATTAGGTGATCCATATTGTACTTTGAATTCAATATGTTCACTGGGTAGTTCATTTATAAATCTTGATGGCAATGAAGTCCTCCATTGACTATATACGCGACGACTTGCTGCAAAAGAAATGGTTAAACGGTCTCGGGCTCTAGTAATTGCAACATGAGCTAATCTTCTTTCTTCCTCAAGAGACTTTTCCCCTCCTTCATCTAATGCTCTTGGGTGAGGAAATAAGTCTTCTTCCCAACCAGGTAAGTAGACCTGACTAAATTCTAACCCTTTTGCACTATGCAAAGTCATAATACTAATTTTTGATTCATCATTATTATTATTATTTTCCATTACCAAACTAATATGTTCAAGAAATTCAACCAAGGTTTCAAAGGGTTCAATTGCAACTATGAGCTCTTTTAAATTTTCAAGCCTCCCAGGTATATCGGGAGAGCGATTTTTCTTTAAAGAATCGATATACCCAGAATCTTCAAGGACAATCTCTATAATATCAGCAGGAGGTTTTGTAGAAGATAAATTTCTCCACTTAGAAAATAGCTCTACTAGTCTATTTAAGCTATTCTTTCTGGATGATTTAATTTCATTTGTTTCTAATAAGTCTAAGATAGCATCATATAAAGAAATATTTTTTTGTCTTGAAAGATTACGAAGCAACTGAAGCGTTGTATTTCCAATGCCCCTTTTTGGGACATTTAAAATTCTTTCAAAGGCTAAATCATCCTCTGGTTGTGAAATTACTCTCAAATAGGCAATTATATCCCTGATTTCTTTATGTTCATAAAATCTTAATCCACCTATTACTCGATAGGGAATTCCCAGACCAAGCAAGCGTTCTTCAAATTCTCGTGTTTGGAAACTTGCTCTAACAAGAATAGAAAATTCACTAAATTTTTTGCCTTTTTCATGAAATTCATTAATTTCTTCGCAGATAATGCGGGCTTCTTCTTCCCCATCCCAGGTACTTAAAATATTAACTTTTTCAAGATCGTTTCTATCGGTCCATAAAGTTTTTCCTAAACGACTTTTATTCATTGAGATTAGAGCTGAAGCAGCTCCTAGAATTGAAGGGGATGATCTATAGTTTTGTTCAAGTCTTATGATTTTTGAATTATCAAAATCTTCTTCAAAACGTAATATATTTCCAACCTCCGCACCTCGCCAAGAGTAAATTGATTGATCATCATCTCCTACACAACAAATGTTATTATGTCCGTTCGCGAGTTGTTTTAGCCATTGATATTGTCCTAAATTTGTATCTTGATATTCATCAACAAGAATATATCTAAATCTTTTCATATAATTTTGAAGTATTCTTTGATTCTCTTTAAAAATTGATAAATTGTGTAATAAAAGATCTCCAAAGTCAGCTGCATTAAGTTCTATGAGTCTCTTTTGATATTCTTCATAGAGTGTGAGCCCACTTCCATTTGCAAAACTTATTCCATCATTTTTATCTAACATTTCTGGTGGTATGCCCTTGTCTTTCCAATTGTTAATAATTGAAGCAAGCAAGCGAGGTGGCCAACTTTTCTCATCAATATCAGCTTGTATGATAATCTGTTTTAAGAGACGCAATTGATCGTCAGAATCAAGAATAGTAAAGTTTGGCTTTAGGCCTGCCAGTTCTGCATTTGATCTAAGAATCCTTGCAGCAATAGAGTGAAAAGTCCCGATCCATAAAGA
>CAZHAN010000163.1:0-2403 GCA_964530575.1 uncultured Rhizobiaceae bacterium
AGATTTACCCCCTACAGGGTTACTTTTATTTGTTCTATCAGCTTATAAAATACAACCGACTCATAAGTTAGTCTCATTTAATGAGAATTTTCAAGGTATTCCACTTTTAAGTTACAAAAGTCAAACGAAAACATGTCGCATTTAACAAAAAAATAACAACTATCATGGTGACGATACCATCTGACCTTCTCATTATAGTCAGCTGTCCTTTAGAAAATTAATTCAACGAAAGTAAATGATGGTCAAAATGTTGGTTGCGAAGAAATTCTATTTACTAAAACGAACCACTTTAAGCTTAGTTTTCAAATCGGTTCGGCAGAACGCATGAAGAAAACACGTCTGTTCGCTAATATCGAGCATTTCCCTTGCCAATTCATCACTTTCTGAAGTTTCAAGATAAACATGTGTTTCAATCGGATCAGCATCTCCAGCTTTCCCAGTCTTCCCGCTCGCCCCTCCCAAAGAAAAGTGAGTGTCTTGGACTATTCGATAATCTGGAAGGTTAAGATTAAGCATTGAAACAAAGCGACCAAATTGTGTCATAAAACAAAAACCAATACCTGCCGATATGAGCGTATTAGCATCTGGAGCTCGGCCATCCTCAGATGACAAAAGGCAGAACGATGTACCATAAGGCGAATATTGCATTTGTTGGATTTCTTTTATCCCGTCTTCACGCATCTCGGCAACCGCTCCGATATTCAATCGCCTGTCTTGTTCATCTGATAACGAGGATCCGCCAGAAGTCGTCCCCTTCAAAACTTCTTTTTTGGGAGTGAGACCTACAGGCCTGACCAATGTCTCAGTAACTTTGATAGGTATTACTTCAGAAAAGCGATCACCGGGATCCGAGAGGAGGTTTCCGTCTAACTCGGCAGCTTTGCAGGTTGATAACTCTTTACCGTTCTTACCCAGCTTGAATAAACTTTCAAGCTGCCCACGCATTAACCCGTTGAGAGGAGACGCAAAAGTTGCGTTAATTAGGAATTCGTTAAGTGATTTATCGTCAAGATCGCAGTCTATGTCTACCTGCAACTCAATATCTTCGGCGCCGCCAATCATGGTGCGTTTTGGCATTGAACCTCTCATAGTATAATAATTATTTTGAATGAGTTTCAATTTACGGATATTGACATCCTGTTTTTCCGCAAATGCTAAAATTTCGTTCATGAAACTTGCAACCATCCCAACAGATAGAAAAGCCAACGGACAAGGAGCGGCATCATGACCGTTTAGGTAGGGACCTTCATCGGAAACCAGACGCCAAGTCTGACCGGTTTTTGTCGAGCTTATAAGGGCCTCTTTTTGAAATCCTGATAACGATCGGACCCAAGTACGCAGGCCGTCACCTTTTCTATTTTCTGGTAGAGAAATACCAATCTGCTCTGCATTGGAAACCCTAAAAAATGACGGTAATCCGCTAGTACCTATTATATCTTTACCCAGTTTTGACATACTATTTTTCTCTAAATATTATGAACTCTTTTCCTTTAAAAACTATCCTCAGAGGTTTATCTTACCACCGTCGACGTTGAGCGTTTGACCCGTTACAAAATCACTATCTGAGGTTATTAGGTACATTAAAGAACCTAAAAGATCCTCAGGTAACATATCTCGTTTAATTGATCGAGATTGCACAGTTGGCGCACGCGCAGGGTCAAAACCTTTATGTCCTTGCAAAGCCTCACTTTCAGTTAACCCCGGCGCAATTGCATTAACTTGTATGTTTTTATCACCTAACTCACGACCGTGACACCGAGTCAGCGCAATAACAGCGCCCTTTGATGCTGTATAATGAGATAGTCCAGGAGGCCCATAATAAAAGGTTCCAGAGGCTATATTAACAATCTTTCCAGCACCAGTTTTCAGCATAGCTGGAACTACAGCCCTCGTTGCTTGATGAACACCTCTAGCATTAACGGTCATAATTTTATCAAATTCGTCATTATCAATTTGCATGAATGGCTTAGGCTGAAGTGCTGCAAATATTGAAGCATTATTAATAAGAATATCGACACCACCAAATTCCTTTTCGGTAGTCTCAACCATATTCTGAAGATGTTCGTCTGAGGTTACGTCTACAATCATTCCTAGAGCCGAACCGCCATTAGTTTTGATTTCATTAACTGTTTTTTCTGTATCTAAGACATCAGTAATAACAACATTAGCACCCTCCTGTGCTAACCTTTTAGCCATGATGGCTCCAATACCACGAGCAGCGCCTGTTACTATAGCGGTTTTACCTTGTAATCGGTTCATTGTTATCTCCTTTAATTAAATTTCGATACTAAGAATTCTGGCAACCTCCGGCCAGCTTTTCGACCCGTTTTTACTCAAATCCTCTCTTAAATCTTTGGGAACCCAATCGATAAGACATTTTTTGAAGTTTGGCCTTGCTTCAAT
>CAZHAN010000164.1:0-2398 GCA_964530575.1 uncultured Rhizobiaceae bacterium
TTTATTAATCAGTGATACGCTCTCTTCAGATCTATTAACTATCTGTACTTTGGATCCTTGATTTTTAAGTAATCCACCGAAAATACAGCCAACAGCACCACCACCTAAAATTAGATAATCTAGATCAAAACTGTTCAATTTGTACCCTCAATAATATTTCTAACTTAAGTATATTTTAAATTAATTTCTTATTATCACCTAAAAGTTTTTAGTCCAAAAGTAGTAATTTTAGGCCCTATTCATATTAATGTAGCTCTGTTATACAATATGTAAAAGAAATAAAGTTTATTTGGAGGTTTATTTATGGATGATGCTATTGGAATGTTAAGTAACAGTGAAAAAGTAGGTTTAAATTTACCAAAGGCTCCAAAAAATATAGATGATAACGAATGGGAGGCTCGGTTAGATTTAGCAGCATGCTATCGTATGGTAGCGCATTATGGATGGACTAGTGTTGTATATAATCATATTACGCTCCGCATTCCTGAAACTGATACATTTTTAATTAATCCTTTTGGCTTAAGGTATGATGAAATTACCGCGAGTAACCTGGTAAAGATTGACGTAGAAGGCAATAAGCTTTCTGATAGCCCGTGGCCCGTAAATAAGGCTGGTTATGTAATCCATTCAACAGTACATCAAGCTCGATCTGATTTGCATTGTATTATACACACCCATGAACCAATCTCTCAAAGTTTATGTGCAACCACCAGCCCAGCAATTCCTGTCACTCAAGAGGGATGCCAATTTTATGAAAGAGTTGGATATCATGACTTTGAAGGCATAGTTCTAGATGGAACTGAAGGCCCTCTGATAGTTAAAGCTTTGGGAGAAAAGAACCATACTTTAGTGATGCGAAACCATGGAATGATAACAGCTGGACCAAATTGTGCCTGGGCTTTTGTTCGACATTTAGCTTTCATCAGAAATACGGAAGTTCAACTAGCCGCAATGGCTACGGGTCTGTTGAAACCAATTCAGCCCGCCGTTATGGAGAAAACAAGACATCAGTTTGAGGGTGGAAGTGCAAGCGCTAATGCTTTGGTCAGGCACCCGGAGTGGCCCGCCTTAATTAGGCTTATAGATAATTTGGACTCTAGCTGGAAGAATTAATCTTCATATATTCTTTGTGGTAATCAAATAATAAGTGCAAACACCTAAGCTAATACCGCCAGCAAAAATTGTGACATATAAAGAGCTAGACCACTGATCTGTTAAATCTACGATAAAACCTATAAAAATTGGGCCAATAAATTGTCCAATAAACGAGCATTGAATAATGAAAGCTGAGAAAATCTGAGAAATATTTTGATTTCTTGAAATTTCATTTAAGTTTATCCAAATTAATCCTGGAAGAAGTCCAGAACTCCCAAGGAAAATGAAGCTCGAAGCTAACCTTATTTGCAGGGGAAGACTTGTAAGAAAGATTGCAGAACAAAAGACTAAATTGATACAAACGGATATTGTTAAGAGCTTTAAAATACTCAAACGACTATTTCTTAGGACCCAAACGGAAAACAGGTTTCCCGTAACATTCAAGGTTACTCCAACAGCGGTTATATAAGTAGAAGTTTCTAAATTTAAATCGCCATTTCCTAATAATAGACTTGGAAGGTAAGCAACTGTTGGTTGAAATTGTACCGAAAATAATAAGAAAAGGGCTCCGAAAAGAATTACCTCTTTTGTTTTAAAGACTCTAAGTATGGGCTCAGATCTTTTTGGTTCCTCCTTACTGGTGACAAGTGATCTCTTGAGACTCTTACTGAAAACAACAGTTATTATAATAGAACCAACGATACTGAGCGCACTAATAATTAACCAAACCCCACGCCAACCAATTAAACTTAAACTCGGGGCTGAGAACGTCAATGTGAGGCCAATACCAATAGGTACAAAACAAGACCAAATTGCCAATGCTAGTGGTCGATCCTTAGCATTTGAATTAGCTGCTACTAACATTGGTAAACTTACTATTCCCAGCATAAATCCGGTGCCTTCAGCAAATCTACTCAACATTAATACCGTAAAGTCATTGGTTAGAGTTACTAAGGCAGATGAAAGACCGCTTATTAGCAGACTACTCGCAGCCACACCCCAGAGAGGGTATCTTTGAAAAAAATGCCCAAACCATAAACCAAAAAGTAAACCTACAAGTGAAAAACCCGAAACAAAAAACCCAACTTTTGTTAATGAGAGATTAAACTCACCTTGAATAAGTGGGATGGCACCTGGAATCTTTCCAGTATGCGAAGCTAGAAGAACGCCAGCGATGAAACATATTATAATCTTAAACCAACTTGTTTGAGTTTTACTATTTTTTTCAAGGGTTACCATGAATCTAATTTTAGCAAATAACTCTTAGAACATTGCGGACGGTAAAAATAAGGCTATGCCTGGA
>CAZHAN010000165.1:0-2377 GCA_964530575.1 uncultured Rhizobiaceae bacterium
GACCAATGGTAAATAAAGTAACCCACCAAATAAGTTTTCTAATTTCCTTAAAAGTCAATGGTAAACTCAATGCAATTAAAAAGTAAAAATGATCTAAACCATTAATGTCTAAAACATGACTAAACCCTAGATTAAAATAAAACCAAAATTGATCCATATAATTTATATTCCTCTTTCTTTTTGAATAATCTCATAAGCCTTTTGAACTTCTTGAAATTTTTCTTTTGCTCCTTTTATCATTGCAGGATCTTTACTGTATATTCTGTCTGGATGATATTTTTTTGCCATATTTCTATATGCTGTTTTTACCTGTTCATCGGAAGCATTAGATTCAATCTCAAGAATTTTATAAGCATTATCTGAAGATTCAACCATCCAACTATCAAATCCTGATCTCACACCGCCTCCCCCTCCTTCCATGGGGGAAACGAACTTTAATCCACTTCCGGTAACCATGGCTGAGAATACGGGGACATTTGTTGGCCAAAAGGTTGCACAACATCGCGGAGAACTTCTCTCCCTACAAAGCATCATTGCTCAGCGTAATGAACAACTACAAGTATCAAGACAGCGAACTAAAGAGGATTCTCAGCGATACCACGGAACGATTGCAGCTATAAAAGCAAGACTTCAAATAGGGACTACTCCAGGAAATCCGATTTTGACGAGTCAGTGGCAAACTGCTCAGCTCGAGCTCGAAAGACTTAATGCAGACGTATCCGAATTAAACAGTTTAGCAAATAGTGTTGCATCTGATTCTGCCATGGCAGCATATTTACTAGAAGCAGCCCGCGCCACTTATGGGCTTGCTGGAGCAATAGATGAAGACCACCGCCAATTAACAATTCTTGAAGATGAAACCAATAGAACTGTAGTTCTGATCGATCGCCTCCTTAATGAATTGAGTGAAGATATTAGTCGACAAACTAGCTATATCGGAAACGAGAGGCGAAATCTTAACGTTATAGGCCTTGCTATCCAAAATGGTGAGATTCTTGGGAACAGCCTATTTAACAGAGCATTTGCTAATGCAGCTCCTGTAGGAGCAGGAGCTCCTACTCCAGCAGCAGCTGTTGGTCTTCCCCCTGGGCAACAACCACTGGTGATCATCCGCTTTGATCGATCTAACGTACAATTCCAACAGCCATTATATAATGCAATATCTGAAGCATTAGAAAGAAGGCCACTAGCTACCTTTGACCTTGTTGCTATAGCTGCAACTGGGGGAACAGCTGCAGAAGCTGCACTTAATGTTTCTAGAGTCAAGCAAAATGCTGATGACGTAGTTAGAGCTTTAGCTGATATGGGGTTACCGGCGGAAAGGCTTAGACTTTCTTCCACTAGTAGCTCTGATAATGCAATAAATGAAATCCGCATATATGTTCGGTAGAACAATAGTTAGATATTTTTCTATCCATTAACATCTAAAAAAATATAACAAGTTAACCCTTAAATAATTAGAAATAATTTTTTCTCAAGAAAATTATTCTCTTCAATTCTTTTTACCCCAATTCACTACACCCATATCATTCAAAAACATCGGTGCATTTTTCCATAACCCATTTAATAAAGCATTGGCCGCTCCAACCTTAGGCAGTTCAAAGAGAAATACATTCACAGCATCTTCCGCCAAAATCCTTTGAGCATCCTGTAATAATTTATAATTTTCACCAATATCGGTAGTGCTATTTGCCTCATCTATCAGAGACTGGAATATCTTAGAATTATAACGAAAGTAATAATCTGGATTTGCATAAATACCTATATCCATTGGCTCCACATGAGAGACAATTGTAAGGTCATAATTTGCTTTACTATAAACGGTATCAAGCCACAATGCCCACTCAACTGGCTCAAGACTCACTTCAATACCGGCCTTTATAAGTTGTGATGCAATAATTTCTCCTGATCTGCGTGCATAAGTTGTTGGAGGTAATGTAATTGTCAGCGAAAGTTGGTCTATGTCAGCTTCTTTAAGTAGCTCCTTTGCAAGCTCTATGCTATGTGGGTAAGTATCTGTTAAATCAAGGTAAGCTGGATGATGAGGGGAAAAATGAGTTCCAATTGGCTCTCCAAAGCCAAACATGGCTCCTGAGATTACCTCTTCTCTATTTACTGCATGTGAAAGAGCTCTCCTAACTAGAATATTATCAAATGGTGGTCTTGAATTATTTATTGCTAATATGGTTTCGCCTTCAGTTGTCCCACTAAGAATACGAAAACGATCATCATTCTCTATTTGTGCCGCTTGCTCAATTGCAGCAATGTTTGGGAGGTAATCAATATCTCCAGCCAAAAGGGCGGTGATTTGGGAAGCAGGATCTCCAATAAACTTAAAAACAATTATAAAAGATATTTAATAAATAATATTAACCAA
>CAZHAN010000166.1:0-2367 GCA_964530575.1 uncultured Rhizobiaceae bacterium
CTCGTCAATTGCTGCTTCCAATGTTTTTACTGGAGAGCCAAAACGTATGCTATCTACATTCCCACCAAGACCAACTAGTATCATTGATTGATACCCCTTCAGATTATGATTTATATCGACTTATTACTTAGCAATTGATAAAGACTTATATGCTCACTCACCTTGAAGAACTCCCCAATTATAATTGTTCATACTGTCCTAGATTAGCAGAGTACCGCAACAAATTACGCTTACAAAATCCTAGTTGGCACAATGGGCCGGTAAGTTCATTTGGGGATATTAATTCAGAACTCCTTATTGTAGGCCTAGCGCCAGGTAAAAATGGTGCAAACAGAACCGGGCGACCATTCACGGGAGATGGAGCAGGAGATTTTCTTTACCCCAGCCTATTAAGTCATGGATTTGCTTCAGGAACCTATTCTACAAATGCAGAAGATAATTTGAAGTTACTTAATTGTCGAATTACAAATGCCGTTAGATGCTTGCCTCCACAAAATAAGCCAGTAGGTGAAGAAATAAAAAATTGCAGAAACTTTCTAATCTCTGAAATTTATTCAATGCCTAAACTTAAAATTATCCTTGCATTAGGTAGGATATCTCATTGCTCTATTGTTAAAAGCCTAAAACAAAAACAAGCGACATTTTCTTTTACTCACAATACTTTTCATCAGATTTCTGATATAACTTTAGTGAATAGCTATCATTGCTCTCGTTACAATATAAACACAAAACGATTAACTAATCACATGTTTGATATAGTCCTTAAAAATATTAGGGAAAGACTAGAAAATTAACGTCCTCTTTTTAAGATTCTCTCTCTGTCTCTGTCCCATTCTCTCTGTTTAATTGCCGCTCTTTTATCAGGAGCTTTTTTTCCAGTAGCTATGCCAAGCTCAATCTTAGCCATCCCTCGGTTATTAAAATAAACATGAAGTGGTACAATAGTTTTCCCTGCAGCCTGGATTAAACCTCCCAAACGATCAATCTCTCTACGATGCAATAACAAGCGTCTTTGACGTTTAGGGGCGTGTCCGTTTTGACCTGACTTTGAGTATTCAGGAATGTGAGCATTTATTAAAAAAAATTCACCGTTTAGTTCCGTAGCATAAGCTTCGGCAATAGAAGATTTTCCTGAACGTAAACTTTTTACCTCACTACCTGTCAGTTCAATCCCCGCCTCAAGACGATCCTCTATTGTATAATCCCGTCTTGCCTTTTTATTAAATGAGACAGTAACAAAGCCGCCCCCTTTTGGGTTGGCATTTTTCATATATCAATTAAGCACGCCGACGCGTGACATCGCCGTACGCACTATTTCCTTAGTATTTTCTTTTGGAGTGACAAGGGGGAGCCTAAGCTCTCCACTGCATTTGCCTATTAAACTTAATCCATACTTAACTGGAGAAGGGCTAGTTTCAATAAACAAAGAAGTATGAAGAGGCAAAAGACGGTCCTGAAGCTGCATTGCAGTAACAAAATCATTGCTTAGACAGGCGTTTTGAAATGAAGAACAAAGTGCAGGAGCAATATTTGCTGTAACTGAGATGCATCCATGGCCTCCGTGAGCCATAAATCCCAGTGCAGTAGAATCCTCACCGCTAAGTTGTAAAAAGTCCGGGCCAGCTAACATTCTTAATCGGCTTACTCTTTCTAAATCAGCTGTTGCGTCTTTTATTCCAATGATATTTGGCAGATCAATCAGTCTTGACATCGTTTCAGAAGAAATATCTATGACTGACCTTCCAGGAATATTATAAATTATGATTGGGAGCTCCACAGAATCCTGAATGGCCTTAAAGTGCTGATAAATACCCTCCTGGCTAGGTTTATTGTAGTAAGGTGTAACTACTAGGGCACCATCTGCTCCAGCATTTTTAGCATGCTTAGTTAACGAAATTGCCTCATACGTCGAATTAGAGCCTGTTCCAGCTATGACTGAAACACGTCCAGCTGAAGCCTCAATGCAAAGATCAACTATACGGTTATGCTCCTCATGAGTAAGAGTTGGCGATTCCCCAGTTGTTCCACATGGGACTAACCCATTAGTCCCTTGCTCAACTTGCCATTCAACAAAAGATTGAAAAGCAGACTCATCTATTTCCCCATTTAGAAAAGGGGTAATGAGAGCAACTATTGATCCGTTAAACATTAAAATCCGATTTTCAGTTGAGTTAATTTATACATAGATCCGATCAATTATTAATATAAATAACGATTAGTTTTTAATTGCAAACTAGTGGTAAAATCATTTCTTGCCCATATTTCTCACAAAATTACTAACATTTGGCAATCTGTGCGTTTTATTACGTTCAGCATTTAAAATTTCTCTGACTTTACTAATTGTTTCTTCAAGATCATCATTGACCA
>CAZHAN010000167.1:0-2354 GCA_964530575.1 uncultured Rhizobiaceae bacterium
TCGTGGACCGGTGGGAGTAGACCAGCTTACAAGTTTTAAATATATTGTTTCTGGAGATGGATGCTTAAGATCCTAATGGAATCGTCTCATAAGATAAATTTATTGTGATAATCTTTTGATAGAAAAGTAACTAAAAATTAAAAATATAGATGTACAAAAGAGGCATAAGGATACTCCTCCAATTTGATATAATATACCAGATAGTAGAGTGCCAATTAATCTTCCTACGGCATTCGATGAATAATAAAAACCGACGTCCATTGCTACTTTGTCTTTAGAGCTTAATGCTAAAATGAGGTATGAGTGTATGGATGAATTAATGGCAAATATAAATCCAAAAACAAAAAGACCTAATATTACTGAGATAATTACGGCTGTATTTAAATTGGAATTGAAATATAATAAGCACGATAAAATTAGTGGAATTGGAACAGAGTATAAGCCCCATTTAAAAGCTGCCACACTGATATGTTCGTAGTTTTTTTTATATTTTTTTAAAATTAATGGGGCTAGAGCTTGGAAAAAGCCATAAAGGATAACCCAAAGAGCCATGAAGGCTCCAACGAAAAGAAAAGTGGAGAGTCTACTCTCAAATAAAAACTCTGATCCGATAGAATATAAATAGAGAGGAACAGCGACAACAAACCAAATATCTCTTGCGCCAAATAAAAATATACGGGCTAAACTCAATATATTTATGTTTTCATTTCGGGAAAAAATATCATTAAATTTTATATTATTTTTTCCTTTTGGCAGAGAGAACATCACTCTCGGAAACGTGAATACTAAAGTAAGAAACAATAAAAAAGCCAACGAAAATAAGACACCCTTAAAACTAAAAAGACCTAATGATGTGGCGCCAACAAAAAACCCAAAACCTTTTATGGCGTTTTTTGAACCTGTTAAGAGAGTTACCCATTTAAATAATGTGCTGGTATTATCAGAAGAAAGGAGTTTTATAGAACTCTTTGCACTAGTTTTTACTAAATCTTTTGCAATTCCGGATACTCCTTGGAGAAGCATTAATTGAATCATATATATTATATTTGTACTTACATCCGAGAAGTTAGTTAACGTTAAAATAACACCAATTTGAAACAATAATCCAATATACAGGATTAACGCTAAACCAAATTTACTAGCGATCCATCCTGCTAATAAATTCGTTATAACGCCTGCGATTTCGTAAATAACAAAAAGGTAGGCTATTTGAATGGCTCCTAACCCCATTAAATGAAAATGTAGGAGTACGAGCATTCTTAAAGCCCCGTCTGTTAGCATAAACAACCAGTAGGACAATGTAACGTAGGCGTATACTTTTGTTTGGTCACTCTGGATCAAAGAGAAGCTCCAGCTAATTGAGCTACATCTGCTAAACGGTTAGCGTATCCAAATTCATTATCGTACCACGCATAAATTTTAACTTGGGTTTCATTGATTACCAACGTAGACATGGCATCGATTATAGAACTTCTACTATCTCCAACATAATCACTTGAAACTAAGGGACGCTCTTCATAACCCAATATACCGCTAAGTTTCCTGGATGCATACTTTTTGAAAATATTGTTCACTTCCTCTCTACTCGTTGGAGTGAGCATCTCGAAACTACAATCTGTCAGTGATGCATTTAATATCGGAACTCTAACTGCGTGCCCTGTTAGCTTACCTTTTAGCTCAGGGTATATTTGAGTGATGGCACGTGCCGAATTTGTTGTTGAGGGGATTAAATTTGTAAGGGCTGATCTGGATCTCCGTAAGTCGCTTGAGGGGCGATCAACTATTGTTTGAGTGTTAGTTACATCGTGTATCGTAGTATAGGACCCGTGTTTGATGCCAAGGCTTTCATGAAGTGCCATTACGACTGGTGCCAAACAGTTCGTTGTACAGCTTGAGGCTGATAGGACAGTGTGCAGTTCAGGGCTGTATATACTCTCATTTACACCATACACAATGTTAACACCCAGCTCATCAGGTATAGCTGCCGAAACAATAATTTTACTAAAGCCTAAGTTAATGTATGCTTGTTTTTCTATGATAGATTTAAATTTTCCAGTACAATCAATAATAATGTCAGCACTTTCTCTTGGTAAAGTATCTATGTTAGTCATATTTGCGATTTGGATCTTTTTACTATTTACCAAAATAGCATTAGAATCTTCTTTAACCTCATCACTAAATTTCCCATGCACGCTGTCAAATTTTAGCTGATAAGCAATAGATGCAGGGTCACCTTTCGGATCGTTTATAAAACTAATATTAGCATTCTTATTAATAAGAATTCTTGTTACCAATTTACCAATTCTACCAAATCCGTTAATAGCGTAAGTGGTCACAGTTCTCTCCGTATAGAT
>CAZHAN010000168.1:0-2288 GCA_964530575.1 uncultured Rhizobiaceae bacterium
CTTTTTTTGGCCAAGTTTTTCTCAAGCGATCTGTTAAATCATTAAGTGCAGTGGTAGTAGCATCGACTCGAACTCCGGCCTTGCTATATGCGCTTATCTTATTAGCAGATGATACCATTAGAATTACCCAAAGGATTTGAATGATTAGTCTTACACGAAAGAAAGTAACCCCTGTATCGCTCCTTGCCAAGTTTAGCTCAGAGACTATTATTCTCTATACTATTAATTAAATTCTTTGGATAAATTTGAAGCAATTTTGTTTGATTTATAAATTGTCCAAATTATTCCTATGCCACCTGATAAGTTAGACTTATCCATAAATAATGGGCTGTTCTTATTGACTCCACCAGCGTGGAAATTTCCCCTAAAAGCGCCAAAAATTCTTATACTTTTTGATAGTTCCCCAGAGATAGAAAGCTGTATGCGTGACCCCATATATCCACCTTTAGCAGCATAAACAGGCCTGTTAGTTGTAGCAAAACGACTTTTAACTCCGTAAATCATTCCCTGCAAATCGGCATCTGCAAATATAGCTCCAATTCCCAATTTAATCCGAGCACCAACCCCTCCAAAATTTTCATGCTGATAGGCTAGTTCTGGTACTGAAATTAACCCAACATACTTTACTTTAGAAAAATCTGTCGAAATTACAGCTCTGATCGGAACCTCAAAGTCAATTTTTGCGTACTTTCTGGCACGAGCAAGTGTGAACTGAATCCTAGGGCCAACTTCAGCGGTCCAATCTAGGTCCGGCATTCCAGTTCTAGCCCTACTATTACTGGATTTCATTGGAAGAGACCCAGCCAAGGAAAGATCTACCTCCATATTATTTGAAAGGAATAATCTGCCTCTAATTAACCCTTTTTCATCAGATCTAAATATTTTACCTCTATACACAAAATACGGAAAAGGAAGATTTTGCAACGATTTCTGGTCTGACGCTGGATAATGCGGGAGAATTCCTAAAACAACCCCCCCACCAACCTCCCAAAGTGGAGATACATTTTCAGAAGCAACTACATCAGAAATTCCAATTAAGGAAAAAAAAATTATAATTTTTAAGATGCTACGCATATAATGAGGAGCCTTGGTATGATTGAACCTTAGGAAAAAAATTATGATGTATCTATACAATCAAACGTTTTATAGAAAATTACTACTATTAACTTTATTAATCGTTTTTAATTCTACATATGTAAAAGCTGAGACTGCTGTTGGAGTTTGGGAAACTGGAGGAGGACTCTCACATGTGGAGATTTTCTCATGCGGGGAAGAATTGTGTGGAAGAATAGTTTGGCTTCTTGAGCCTAATGAAGAGAATGGGACTCCTAAATTAGATAATAACAACGAAATTGAAGATTTACAAAAAAGACCCTTAATGGGTCTAGAGTTGATTTCAGGCTTTATTGCTGATGATAAACCTGGCCGTTGGGTTAATGGAACAATTTACAATCCTGAAGATGGAAAAACTTATCAATGCACTATGAAATTGAAAGATGATAACACACTTGAGGTAAGAGGTTATGTATTATTGCCTATATTAGGAAAAACTCAGACTTGGTTCCGCTTAATAGAATAACTGTGTTTGTTATGTATAATTATGAACTCTAACTCTTATTCTGCAAATTTTACCAAAACAAGAGGAAGGTTAGCTTGGGCTTTTTATGATTGGGCAGGTCAGGCTTTTCATACCCTCATAGTCACATTCGTGTTTGCTACTTACTTCAGTCAAGGTATTGTCGGTGATGACTTGCGTGGTCAAGAGCTATGGGGAACCGCCGCAAGTATAACTGCAATAATTATTGTTTTTCTTGCGCCAGTGATTGGAGCGATAACAGACGCAGGTGGACGTCGAAAACCTTGGGTAATGTCCTTCACTCTAATAGCAGCAATCTCTTGTGCTTTGCTTTGGTGGGCAGAACCGAACACTGCTTTTATACTATGGGCATTGGTATGGTTTATCATTGCAGGTATTGCTTTTGAAATTTGCCAAGTATTTGCAAATGCAATGCTACCTGATATTACCCCAAGTGATCGCATTGGCCGTTGGTCCGGGTGGGGGTGGGCAATGGGATATGCAGGAGGTTTAATATCTATAGCTCTTGCTCTAGTTTTCTTTGTTCAAGCAGACAGCCCCTTTCTTAATTTAGATAAAAGCAATGCAGAACATATACGAATTGTCGGACCTTTTGCTGCTTTATGGTTATTAGTCTTTTCAATACCCCTATTTCTATGGACGCCTGATAATAAATCCAAAGCAATAGACCTTAAATCACAAATTAAAATAG
>CAZHAN010000169.1:0-2247 GCA_964530575.1 uncultured Rhizobiaceae bacterium
CCAGCTCAAAGGCGGGGTGTTGCTTCCGACGATGCGCCAGCAAATCTCTTTCTTTGACCCTTTTACCTGTGGCAGTGATAACCAAAACATCGCCTTAACCGGTGGCTCTGGGGCAGGTAAGAGTTTCTTAGTTCAGGAGATAGCCAAAATTATAGGAGATAGAGTTAAAATAGCCGCAGGGAGTGGAGTGATTAAGAGCTTGCCAGAAGGTACTATGGTTGGCGGGTATCCAGCAATTCCCATTAGAGATTGGCATAAGCCAACATTACGAAGTAAGTATAATAAAGATTGATTTAAAAATAGAGCTTCTGATAAGGGTTCATTTATGAATGATAAGCACTTGAATTCTAATAAAGATACTGCTGATATTTCTGAGATAATGAGGATTTTGCCTCATAGATATCCTATGCTTATGATTGATCGAGTCATTGAGATTTCTAAGGATATTAGTGCAGTGGGAATCAAAAACGTTTCAATTAACGAGCCTCAATTTCAAGGACATTTTCCAAATAAACCAATTATGCCGGGCGTAATGTTGGTAGAGGCGATGGCTCAAACAGCAGCAATTTTGGTGGCTAAATCAGACTTAAGTATTAATGCAGAAGGCAAGCTTGTTTATTTTATGACTATTGAGGATGCTAGATTTAGAAGCCTTGTTACTCCTGGAGATACTTTAAGAATTGCAGTTACTAAAAAACACAGGCGGAGCAATGTTTGGAAATTTGAAGGCATTTGTCGAGTTGAAGAAAAAATTGTTGCTGAAGCTAAATTTAGTGCAATGGTTGCAGATGACTAAGATATGACTAAAAGTTTAATTCATTCATCTGTAATAATTGAAGAAGGCGCCGTTATTGGAAAAAACACCTCGATAGGGCCTTTTTCATTTATTGGGAAAAATGTTGTGTTAGGTGATAATTGCACTCTTCATTCACATGTTGTGATTGAAGGAAATACTCATCTAGGCTCTGGTTGTTCTATCTTTCCGTTTGCAGTTCTTGGTCATATTCCACAAGATTTAAAATATTCAGGAGAAAAGTCTCAACTTTTAATCGGTGAGAAATGTCAGATTCGTGAACATGTAACGATGCATCCAGGCACTAAGGGTGGCGGTCTAGTAACTAGATTGGGTGATGAATGTCTAGTCATGGTTGGAGCGCACATAGCTCATGATTGTCAGGTTGGGAATAATGTCATCCTTGTTAATAATGCTGCTTTAGGTGGTCATGTAGAGATTGGTGATTATGCAATTATTGGCGGTCTTGCAGGAATACATCAATTTGTTCGCATTGGAGCTCACGCAATTGTTGGTGGTATGACAGCGGTTGACTCTGATGTAATTCCATACGGTTCAGTAATTGGTGAGCGAGCTCGACTTAAGGGTTTAAATTTAGTTGGACTAAAGAGGAGAAGTTTTACGCGTGATGAAATACATGAACTTCAAAAGGCATACCGCTTGCTCTTTGGCCAAGAGGGGACTTTTCAGGAAAGACTAGATGATGTTGATGATCTTTTCTCTGGCAATTCTCTTGTTCAAGAACTAACTGATTTTATCAGTGCAGAATCACCGAGATCACTTACACATCCAGAAACAGATAGTGGATTCTAAATATTTTAACAAAAAACTAGCTATTATTGCTGGAAAAGGATCGCTTCCTGGCACTTTAAAATTTGCTTGGGAAAGCTCTGGGGGGAGTGTTTTTATTTTAGCATTTAACAACATAACCCCCCCTTTGATAACTGAAGGTGTTAGTCATAAATGGGTTGGATTGGGGAAAATTTCCTCTGCAATTAAGGCTTTGCACAATTCTAAGTGCGAATATTTAGTTTTAGCTGGCTCTATCAGGAAGCCAAATTTTTTGTCATTATCTGCTGACCTTAGAGGTGCGTTATTGATTAAGCGCTTACTAACAGCAAAAGGTGATGACGCAATCCTCAAAATAATTATAAGTGAACTTGAGCAGGAAGGATTTCAAATCATCGGTGTAAAAGATATTGTCAAAGATTTGACTACACCAACTGGTCTCTTAACAGAAAATCCTCCTTCAAAAACTGACTGGATAGATATAAATGTTGCTGGTTTAGAAGCAATTAGCCTTGGTGACAAAGATATTGGTCAAGCAGCTATATCACGAGATGGAAAAATCATTGGGATAGAAGACGATAGAGGTACAGACTCACTAATACTTCGCTGTGCTTTAATGGGCAAGGAGCCTTCTGGGGTATTAGTTAAAAGAAGATCGGAAGAGC
>CAZHAN010000170.1:0-2237 GCA_964530575.1 uncultured Rhizobiaceae bacterium
AACAGATAGCTGGAGATTCTCTAGTGAAGGAAAATTGATCTGGAATCGTTCGAATTTACTTGGGCATGTATATAATCTAACAGGCTCCATACGAGGTGATGGATACGTTGTTTCTAGTGTTCAAAACCCAAATCTACCTTCAGAACAAACCGAAAATGGCTTTATTGGAAGGATATTACCGAGAGTTGCCCTTGACTGGAAATATCCATTAATAAAAAAAGGCAAAAGCTCTAAATTCATTATCGAGCCTTCTTTGTCTTTAATTGTAGCCCCTAGAGGTGGAAATCCAGGAAAAATACCAAATGAAGATTCAATTTCCTTCGAATTTGATGATACAAATCTTTTTAGCCATAATCGTTTTCCTGGGTTAGACCGTTGGGAAGGAGGTCCAAGGCTTAATTATGGAGTTAGGCTTGGAATTTATGGAAAAAATTCATCAGCCACAGCTCTAATTGGACAAACGCTAAGAGACAGAGATCATACTCTATTTGATGATCGTGCCGGCTTAGTAACCGGACCTTCAGATTATGTGGGCAGAATATACATTACTGGAGAAACTGTAAGCTTCACTCAACGGTTTAGAATTGACCAAGACTCATTCTCGTTCAGAAGAAATGAAATTTCTTTAGATTTAGGAGAGGATGACTTGAAATTTAGCGCTGGTTACGTATTTTTAAGTGAAGAATTATCCACAGAAAATTTAGGACGACGTGAAGAATTAATAATATCCGGAACCGCTCCTTTAGGAGATACCTGGAATTTAAATACCCTTACACGGCACGACCTTTCTGATGATGGAGGACTGCTCCTTGCCCGTGTTGGGCTAGTTTACAAATGTGATTGTATGCAATTAAGTATTAACTTTACTAGACAACTTACGAGTGATCGTGATGTTCCAAGATCAACTTCAATAACTATTCGCATTAGACTTCGGCATCTAGGATAGAAAAACTGTAATGATTAGAATAAGAATATTGCTGAAGTCTATATTTACTATAGGTAGCCTATTAATTCTGCTAGCAAGCACATCAGCTTCTCAAGAACTTGGAATTGTTGCAGTGGTTAATGATGAGGCCATAACTGCGTTCGATCTTTCTGAAAGACTCGATCTTGCCATTTCTACTTCCGGCCTTGAAAACAATAAGGAAACTCGAAATAGAATAGCGCCTCAGATACTACGTTCTTTAATTGACGAGTCTCTACAAAATCAAGAGCTAAAGAGGTTAGGATTGGAAGTAAGCAATCTTGAAATCAGCAATGCAATTGGTATTTTGGAGGAGCGCAATGGGATTCCCCCAGGGGGCTTTAGGGAGGCATTAAAAAATCAAGGATTAAATATTCAAACACTAATTAAACAAATTAGTGCTGAAATTGCTTGGAACAAAATTCTTAGGCGAGAAATATTTAGTAAAATTCAAGTATCTGAAGATCAGATAAACGATATGGAATCTAGAATTAATTTAAGCAAAGGAAAATTCAGATTACGATTGTCTGAAATATTTCTTGGTATAGATAACCCAGAACTAGCTACTACAGTTCATAATGAAGCATTGCGAATTCTTGCTGACCTAAATGAAGGAGCTGACTTTGGAGGAATGGCACGACAATTTTCGCAAGGTGCATCGACATACCAATCAGGAAATTTAGGCTGGGTTCTTGAGGACCAATTAATGCCAGAAATTGCAAACGAAATTAGCAACTTAAAGCCAGGTCAATTATCAAATATTATTTCTGTTCCCGGTGGTTATTATATAATTCTTCTTCACGAAAGGCGTACAATCGGTGAAATTGATCCCTTAAATACGGTTGTTCATCTTAAACAAGTCGTTATTACCGTATCAAAAAATACTACAGAATTAGAGAAATCTAACATTAGAAAAAATGCTGAATTACTTTCGGTGGAATTAAACAATTGTAAAAAAATGGATGAAAAAATTGAAGAAATTAATAACTCTGAATCAGGAGATGTTGGTACACTACGAATAGGTGACATGCCAAAACAATTTCAAGATATTATTTTACCACTAAAGGTCGGAGTAGCTTCCTCTCCAATAGAATCTGAAGTTGATTTTCGTATTTATATGTTATGTGATCGGATTGAACCAAATCCTGATATTCCAAATAGAGATGAAATAAGAGAATCTATTTGGAATCAACAAGTAGAAATGCAAACTCGTCGTTTAATGCGAGATCTACGTAGATCATCAGTCATAGATGTACGATGATTAAAATACATA
>CAZHAN010000171.1:0-2209 GCA_964530575.1 uncultured Rhizobiaceae bacterium
AGTAAGCTTTGGGTCTGGTTTAATTAAATTCAAATCAACATTGTGAACATAATTTAAAAAATCGTAAGGATTAATATCATAATTTTCCATAAGCCCTAATAATGTTGTTCCGTATGAATTAAAATATTGTTTTTGAATTGTATGAGCTTGAGTAAGGCTTATATTTAAAATATTGCTAACATACTCTTGAATACGAAGATCAATTTGATCAAATAAATTATTTTTATAAGGATATAGGGTGTTGTCTAAATCAAATATCCAGGCATCATAACTTCTAGAATTAATTGATTGTACCATCATCTAACTTACAAAGTTTGATTGCAGACAGAGATCATATTGTTGGGTCGTCACTAGAATTATTTATCATTGTTCCAACTCCATGGTCTGTAAATAATTCGAGAAGAAGAACGTGAGGGATTCTGCCATCAAGTATATGAACTGCCATTGTTCCTTCATTAATTGCTTTTGCACAAGTCTCAATTTTTGGAATCATTCCGCCAGAAAGTGATCCGTCGTTGAGCATATTTGTAGCTGTTTTAAGTGTTAATTGTTCAACTAATTGGTCTTCTTTATCTAAAACCCCTTCAACATCTGTAAGTAAAATAAATTTGCTGGCATTCACTGCTGATGCAATTGCACCAGCTGCAGTATCAGCATTTATATTGTAAGTTTCATCATTAATTCCAATACCAATTGGTGAAATTACTGGAATTATTTCAGTTGAAGCAAAAGAACCTAGAGCTTCTGAATTAATTTTAGTTGGCTCTCCTACATATCCGAGATCAACAATTTCTCCAGAATCTGAATCTAAATCTTGGGAATTTAGGATAATTTTTTCTGCCTCGATTAGCCTTCCACTCTTTCCGGAAAGACCTATAGCGTTTCCTCCAGCTTCATTTATTGCTTCAACTATGCTTTTATTTATTTCTTCAACAAGAACTTTTTCAACAATTTTAATTGTTGATTTATCTGTAATTCTCAATCCTTTATAGAAGCTACTTTTCATTCCTAGATTTTTAAGTGTAGACCCAATCTGTGGTCCTCCACCATGAATAACAACTGGGTTAATTCCAATTTCTTTTAAAAGCATTAAATCATGAGCAAAAGTCTTTGTGAGGCTTGGCTCAGTCATTGCAGAGCCACCAAATTTAATTACAAAAGTATGTTCTTTAAATGTTTGAATATATGGCAACGCCTCAGCTAATGTCCGGGCAGTTTCTATCCATTCCTCTCGGGTTTTTTTTAGGAGAGTTGTCGGTGATTTATTTGGCATATATATTTTATATTTGTGAATAAGATTTACTTTAATAGACAATCAATGAACATTGATCTAGACCTATTAGGCTAAAGGCAATAATTTATTTTATTATTTGACCTAATATCCCGCGTAGTTGGGGTATTCCATTTCCTTTTTTAGAGCTAGTTACTGTGAAATTTGGCATAGCTGCTGGA
Source organism: uncultured Rhizobiaceae bacterium (assembly GCA_964530575.1). Lineage (GTDB taxonomy): Bacteria > Pseudomonadota > Alphaproteobacteria > UBA2966 > CAIVPW01 > JAQBXG01. Next base: position 1,453 of record CAZHAN010000171.1, read on the forward strand.
TGGTTAGAGATTTTATTAGAAATATCATCTGTAACGACATCAAGCTCTAATTTATTAATTTTATCAGCTTTTGTTATGACGATTTGTGTAGCGACCCCAGCCTGGTCAAGCAAATTAAGGGCAGATTCATCACTCTCTTTAATTCCTGTTCTTGAATCTATAAGCAAAACGACTCTTCTAAGATTTGGTCGACCACGGAGATAGTTTTCTATTAGTTTTGTCCAGGCAGCTACTTTAAACTTAGATGCTCTGGCATATCCATACCCAGGTAAATCAACTAACCTAAGTTGATTATCTAAGTCAAAAAAAATTAATTCCCTTGTTCTTCCAGGAGTGATCGAGGTTCTTGCTAGACTTTTCTGTTTTGTTAGAGCATTAATTAAGCTCGATTTTCCAACATTTGAGCGTCCAGCAAAAGCCACTTCAGGTACATCTATTGATGGAAGTGACTGGATTGTGCTAGCTGCAATTATAAAATGACATGGTTGTGAAAAAAGTTTTCGGCCATGTTCTAGATCAACATCTTCGAGCAAGGATTGTTCGAGAGGTATGGATCCCATTGAGCCATTAATCATTTGTCAGTTCTTTTTTGGTCTAGGCCTTTTTCAACCCTGCGCATAATCACCCATTGTTGTGCCATTGATAGGACGTTGTTAACTGTCCAATAAATAACTAATCCTGCTGGAAAGCCTGCAAGGATCACTGTAAACACTATGGGCAGTAGCATAAAAATGCGTGCTTGAATTGGATCAGGTGG
>CAZHAN010000172.1:0-2204 GCA_964530575.1 uncultured Rhizobiaceae bacterium
AAAAAGTGTCTACAGGCAACAAGAAAATCAGAACATAAGTTAATTTAAAATATTTTATAGCTTATTAATATTCATAAAATCCAGTCATTCGTTGCAAAATTAACTATATGATAACATTACACCAAATAAGAATTTTCTGGTCTATAGCTCATGCTGACTCACTAACCAGGGCTAGTAAGTTGCTTGGACTTGCTCAGCCTTCATTATCACAACAAATCTCAAAACTTGAAACTAGTATTGGCACTCGCTTATTTGACAGAAATAATAGTCAACTAACCCTTACAGATGCTGGAAAATTTCTTCTTAGAAAATCAGAATTCATTTTAGCTAGCGTGGACGAGGCCATAGTTGGTCTTCAAGAATTTACAGAAGGTCAGCGGGGCGTGATCTCAGTTGGAGCCCTTAACTCTATTGCGAGGGTTGTTATTCCGAGGGCCATGAACCAACTCTCCAAAATTTTTCCAGGAATAGAGCTAGATATTCACGAAGTTTCGCCAGCTGAAGCTCTAGATCTTCTCTACGGAAGAAGGTTAACTGTAGCTCTGATTGCAGCTGATTCCGTGGCAAAGGGCAGTGACTCCTTTCATCGATTTCCTATATTCAGTGACCCTTACGTCTTAGCAGTTCCAAAGGGAATAAACCTTTCAAAGGTTTCGGACACTTGGCAAGACCCCCCAGAATCAGACCGGAAAGTTCTAAACAGTATTGTCCAATTCAATTTTGGGTCGACTCACCAGAAGAGAATGGAAAAGTGGTTTCAAACTACAATACCGAATCATCGTATCATCAGTCAGGCGCGAACATATGAAGTGGCCCTATCTTTAGTCCAAGAAGGGATTGGTGTTGCAATTGTTCCTGCTTTAACGGCAAGAATTGGAGGATTAACTCAACAGTTTGAAGTTGACCTTTATCAAGTAAATATTCCTGATAGGGAAATAGTTGGCTTAGTGCCATCGCAATATATTCGAACCGAACCTTATGCAACATTCTTTGCGGCAGTAGAGCAAGCAGGGAAAGAAATGAAATATCCAGAAATAAAAGATATGCCACCCTTTGTTAAAAAAATGCTAACAAACGAGGATGGAATTAAGAGTTGATTATTGGCTTAAGGGGTTACAATGATGAGACACCAAATAGATCTGTTTTTTTGCTGAATCATTTTAAGTGAAAATTATATATTAAATCTCTTTAATCTAGAATCAATCGTTTACTTATATCGAAAAGTAATTCTACCTTTTGTAAGATCATAGGGTGTCATTTCAACCAGTACCTTATCACCTGCTAGCACTCTAATTCGATGCTTACGCATCTTTCCGGCCGTGTGAGCAAGAACTTCATGTTCATTTTCAAGCTTAACACGAAACATCGCATTAGGCATTAATTCAATAACTGTCCCAGGAAACTCTAGAAGTTCTTCTTTGGCCATGCAAAATCCTTACAATATTTTTAAATCAACTCAGGTTGTACACAAGTCTGATGTATCTTTCAAACCATGAAATTTAAAATTTTAATAGATAGTTGTTATAATAAATAATCATGCATGAATTTGGAGAACACAAATTAAAGTAAATAACCTTCTAGCTGTATCAAAATCTATTTCAACAAAATTAACCAAACCACTATTAAGAGCGTCTGCTCCCGCATCCTGAATGCCCCTTCGCCCTATATCAATTGATTCAATTTTATCTAAAGGGGATGTCTTAATAGCCTCATAGTACCTATTACAAATTATAAAGTAATCCCTAATGATGGTATCAAGAGGCTTAAGATCTAATTTAATTTCTTGGAGATTATTATCAAGATTGTCCTTGACATCAAAAAGAACTTTTCCTTCTTCCAATCCAAGCTTAAGTTTAAATGGACCAAATTCATTTGAAAGTGGAGAAAAATAGTTTTTTTCTAGAATATCATAGATTGCTAATTCCCTCTCTTGCTCAACATCCGGATTTCTTCGAACTACAGTCCTCTCGTCGAGCAATATTTCAATAATCCTAGAATTGTTCACTTTAGAATCAATCATACTATCAGTTTATTCTAGATTTTATTGATAATGCATGTGCAGTTAAACCTTCTGCTTCAGCTAAGGTAACCGCTGAAGATCCTATCTTTTTTAAAGAAGTTAAATCACAACGTATTAGTGATGTCCTTTTCAAAAAATCTATTACTGATAGGCCAGATGAAAATCTGGCACTTCTCGATGTGGG
>CAZHAN010000173.1:0-2180 GCA_964530575.1 uncultured Rhizobiaceae bacterium
TTAATTGGCCTAACCATTAAGTATTCTATGACTATATGAGTAAAGTCCTCACCTCAATTTGGGCTTGTATAGCCCTACTTACCTTGCTTGTCGGTATTCGAATAGTGGATCCAGATACTGTAGAAAGAATTCGGCTTATCTCTTTTGATTCTAAAATAAATTCAATTCCAGAAAAACAATCAGAAAATATAGCTTTACTTAATATAGGTGAAAAAGCTTTAGAAGCAAATGGTCAGTGGCCTTGGCCGAGACAATACTTCGCACAAATGATTTCTGATTTAAGAGATGCAAATGCTGGAGTAATAGCATTTACAGTTATGTATCCTGAATCGGATAGATTTGGTGGTGATGAGGTATTTGCTTCTTGGATAAAAGATAATGGTATTATATTATCACAAACTCCCTCCTCGCGAGGGCGCTCGGACACGGCCCCGTTCGTGGGTACGGCCACGCTAGGCGCGGGCGACCCGTATGATTTTGTATATGAATATGAAGGGATAGTTACTAATATACCCGAATTAGAATCTCTTGCAGAAGGTGTTGGTATGATTAATTCCACTAAAGAAGTGGATAACTTAGTCAGGAGAATGCCATTAATTACACAGGTAAACAATCAATTATATCCATCTTTACCAATGGAGATAATAAGATCAATGCAACAAAAGAAGAGTTATACGATTAAAGCGAGTGAATTAGGTGTTGTTGATTTAATGATTCCACCATACGAACCTATTAAGACTGATCAGTCGGGATCCATTTGGATAAACTTTTCCAGTCAGTTCCAACAAATCGAATATTCGGATCCTTTGCCCAACTTGCAGGGGAAAACAGTGATCGTTGGCGTGACAGCAGAGGGCATAATGCCCATTCTTTCGACCCCTCGTGGTAGCGCTTACCCGCACGAAATACAGGCTTCGTCTCTTCAAACGATAATAGATGGTTCTTCCATCTCTCGCCCAATAATTGCGAATTTTGCAGAGATTGCTCAGTCGATAATTCTAGGGCTGGGAATAATTCTAGCTGTTTATTTTCTCCCAGTTTGGCTTTCTGCTCTTGCTTTCTTAGGCTTTGCTGGCGGCGCCTTCCTTGCTGCTGAGATCTCATGGATGCGTTCCTTCTTCTTAATCGATTGGACCTACTCATTAATACTATCTATAATAGTTTTTGCTCAGGCATCTTTTAATAATTTCTATAAACAATTTAAACTTCGACAACAAATTAAGAAACAATTTGGCACATATGTTTCTCCAGATCTAGTTAAACAACTACAAAAGAATCCTGAATTATTAAAGCTTGGTGGTGAAAGAAAGGATATGACATTCCTCTTTATGGACATAGTTGGGTTCACTCCTATATCAGAGCACTATAAAGAACAAGATGATCCAGAAGGATTAGTAGAACTAGTGAATGAATTTTTAGATAAAATGACAAAAATAATATTAGCCAACGGTGGTACAATTGATAAATATATGGGTGATTGCATAATGGCTTTTTGGAATGCTCCTTTACCGTGTGAAAACCATGCCGATATGGCAGTTAAATCAGCAATTGAAATTGAAGAGGAAATCAATGAGCTCAAAAAAGAATATAGAAATAGGGATCTTCCTGACATTAATGTTGGGACTGGCGTTAACACCGGTACTTGTATTGTTGGTAACATGGGTAGTGAATCCAGATTTGACTATTCGGTTATTGGAGATGCAGTCAATCTTGCAGCAAGGTTGGAATCTACAGCCGGCAGGGCCGATTATCTAGATCATAAAACTATAATATCCCGAAATACCATGGAAAAATTAGGCTCGGGTTTCGCTGTTTTCGAGATCGGCACAATCCAAGTAAAAGGCAAGAAAGAGCCGATTACCATCTATTCTCCTCGTAAAATCACCTCCTAGACACCCGTATTTGCCGTTTAAGGCACTCTCTGCAGGGGGACCTTTATGTTTATATGGGCCCTTTTCTGGGGACCCCACCCATCCGTAACAAATCGTAACTTTTTTCAATTATTTTGCAAAAAGGGGTTTACAAAGGGCCCTGTTCTATGATATAATGGTCATATGACCAATTGGAATAAGGAGTTCTTTCAAAATCAGCATATGCCATTAGTGCATAAGGATATGAGAAAACGGTCTAAAAAAAGTTCAACTTTTTTGGGGGGAGGGGGGTTCTCAAGGGGACCTAAC
>CAZHAN010000174.1:0-2178 GCA_964530575.1 uncultured Rhizobiaceae bacterium
ACAAACGGAAATAATTTTGAAAAGTTATTGATGCAAGGGTTTGACTTTCAGGCTGTATCTCGACATCTTCTTTAGCCTCAAGTGCTTGATGTAAACCTTCTGAATATCTTCTTCCTTCCATCATACGACCAGTAAACTCATCTATAATTACAATTCGGTTATCTTTAACAATATATTCAGAGTCCTTTGTAAATAATTTATGGGCTTTTAGCGCTTGTTGAATATGATGAAGAAGGGTTACATTTTCCATGTCATAAAAACTGCCATGGGCAAGTATCCCCTGTTCTGATGCTAAATCTTCTGCATGTTCAATTCCTTCATCAGTTAAAGTTACTGAACGAGCTTTTTCGTCAATTTCAAAATCATCTTCTATTAATTTTGGAATAATTTTATCTGCAGTTCTGTATAATTCTGAAGAATCTTCAGCTGCACCAGATATTATTAGTGGAGTCCTCGCCTCATCAATTAATATTGAGTCAACTTCATCGACAATTGCATAATTAAATCCTCGCTGAACCATTGATTCGAGTTGAAATTTCATATTATCACGCAAATAATCAAATCCAAATTCGTTATTAGTTCCGTAGGTTACATCGGCGGCATATTCTTTTCTTCTTTGATCATCTTCTAAACCGGGAGTAATGCAGCCAACTGATAAGCCTAAAATATTATAAATTGATCCCATCCATTCAGAGTCTCTTTTTGCCAGGTAATCATTTACCGTGACGATATGAGTTCCTTTATTGGGAAGAGCATTTAGATATGCTGCTAAGGTAGATACAAGAGTTTTACCCTCCCCAGTTTTCATCTCCGCAATCATTCCCTCATGCAAGACAATCCCCCCCATGATTTGTACGTCAAAATGACGTTGTCCGAGGGTTCTTTTGGCTGCCTCACGTACTAAAGCAAAAGATTCAGTTAATAGATTAGTAAGTGGCTCGCCATTGCTTAATCTAATGCGCAGATCACCAGTTCGAACAGACAAGTCAGAATCTGCAAGGTTTTCCAATTCTTTCTCCATGGCATTAATCTCAGAAACCTGAGATTGCATGCGCTTAAGAGTTCGATCATTGCTGGTGCCAAAAAGATTCTTGGCGATAGAGCCAAACATAAAGTAAATCCATATATTCTTGGAGTATGCAACGAGACATAAGCATCGACTGCAATCCTGTCAACGCAGGAATCTGAGTTTTTATGCCCCTTGCAGCTCTCACTACACAGTTGTAGAAGGACATAATAGAAGATATGTCAAAATTAAAACCTTCTTTTCCAGCTAAACGGAGCGCCATAAAGCCCGTAAATAAGGCTATTAAACAGCCTTTTTCAGCAGAAAATGTCTCAAAAACATCTCCTTTAGCTCCTAAAAAGTTTCCTAAAATCCCTAAAATTCCAGGCTTAAGCCTAGCCGCTGGGGCATCTGGAATTAAATCTTCGGGTAAAAAAGATCTTTTATTTATTGAATTTTCAAGAGGGACTTCAGTTTCTGGAGCACTTACAAGATCCAAGACTCGTTCTGCCCCAGTAGATTGGTGTGAAAAAGTTCTTAAGCTTGGTAAAGCAAGGGGGCTTATTGCAAATTCTGGTAATTCGAATGCCTTCACTGGAGTTAAGGGTGAATTAGATGTTCAAAGGCAGGCTGCTACAGCTGCAAAATTGATTGGGACAAAATCTAATCAAATCCTAGTTGCATCCACTGGGGTAATAGGTGAGCGCTTGCCTTTAGGAAAGGTCGAATCTGGTCTGGAAAAAATTTATAAGAATTCTAGCACTACAAGTTGGCTTAAGGCTGCAGAATCTATTTGTACAACTGACACCTATCCCAAAGGTGCTTTCAGGGTAACAGAAATAGCTGGGAAATCTTTATCCATCGCAGGTATAGCGAAGGGGTCGGGGATGATTGCTCCAGACCTTGGTACGATGTTCGCATTTATATTTACTGATGCATCTATCCCCTCTCAGGTATTGCAAAAATTATTGAATGAAGGAGTAAAAAAATCTTTTAATGCAATAACTGTAGATTCGGATACATCAACCTCTGATACTGTTCTTTTATTTGCAACTGGAAAGGGGACTAGACATCCAAAAATTGGAAAAACTAATTTTCCAAACCTTAAGTCTTTTAGAAGTGCCTTAAATGATCTTCTTAGAGACCTAGCATGTCAGATTGTTCGCGACGGA
>CAZHAN010000175.1:0-2173 GCA_964530575.1 uncultured Rhizobiaceae bacterium
AGGGGTAGAATATTGGCAAAATAATGAGCTTAAAACAATTAAGTGTAATAAAGAGATTATTCTTTCAGCAGGAGCAATTGGTTCTCCTCATATTCTTCAAGCATCAGGGATTGGTTCTTCAAATTTATTAAAATCAAAAGGGGTGGAGATAATAAAAGATAATGGGAATGTTGGTGAAAATTTACAAGACCATCTTATGCTTCGTCCGGTCTATACTGTAAAAAATATTGATACTCTTAATCAATTATATCATAGTTATTACAAAAAATTCTTAGTTGGACTTGAATATTTGTTTTTTCGTTCTGGTGCTATGACGATGGGGCCGTCACAATTATGTGGTTTTATCAAAAGCAATTCTTCTTTAGAAATGCCTGATCTACAGTTTCATGTAGCTCCTTTAAGCACAGATACTCTAGGAGCTACATCTCTACATACTTTTCCTGCATTCACCCCAACAGTTACAAATATTAAGCCAACTAGCAGAGGTTATGTTCGAATTATAAGCAATGATACAAGAGATTGTCCTGAAATAAATTTAAATTATCTTTCTACTAAAGAAGATATAAAAAAAGCAATAAAATCAATTAAGCTTACTCGTGACATCGTACTAAAATCAAAGGCATTTAAACCATACATGCCTGAAGAAATGAGACCAGGTATAGATTTAAATGATCAAGAAATTATAAAAGAAATATCTAAATATGCTAATACCTTATTTCATCCAGTTGGAACTTGTAAAATGGGGAAAGATGATAAAGCCGTTGTTAATGATCGATTACTAGTTCATGGATTAGGAGGTATTAGAATAGTTGATGCTTCAATAATGCCAAATATTACTTCTGGTAATACAAATGCCCCTACAATTATGATTGCTGAAAAAGCTGCTGATATGATTATAGCTGATCAATAGTTAAAAGATGAATAGAAAACATTTCCAGAAATTATTTAACTCTACTCCAAACAGTCTATGTGATTGTTATAAATTAAGTCACTTTATTTTTTAGTAATTATTTTACATTAATAACAGAGGGGTTACCCCCTCTGAGACAGATTATTTATTTTGCATTTTTATTATAAAACTAGTCACGAATTGAATATGCTATAACTCCTACCTCAGCTTTATCGGTGCCAAGCTTTTCAGCCTCTTCACTAATTCTTAAACCCATTGTAGATTTAATAATTGAAATAAAAATATAAGATGAAACAAAAACAAAAACACAAACAGATAGCACTCCTAATAATTGGATACCAAAAGATGTATCGGTATTACTTAAAGGAACAACAAGAGTTCCAAAAATACCAGCAAACATATGCACAGGAATAGCCCCAACTACATCATCTAATTTCAGCAAATTCAGTAATTTTGTTCCATAGTACATAATAATTCCACCTACTGCACCAATTCCTATTGCAAGAATTGGACTTGGCATCAATGGTTCAGCAGTTATTGAAACTAAACCTGCAAGTGCTCCATTCAACATCATCACAACGTCCGTTTTTCCTCCAATCAAACGAGTTACTACTGCGCCAGCAATCACACCCCCGCATGCAGCTAATTGAGTATTCATAAATATTTTAGACATTGCTGTTGCATCCTCAAAAGATCCTAACGCTAATTGTGATCCTCCATTAAAGCCAAACCAACCCATCCATAAAATAAAAGTACCAAGTGCTACCAATGGTATTGAGGATGGTGCAAAAGGAGCCATATTTACAGGCTCACCAGTGTCTGAGAATCTTCCTAATCGAGGTCCTAATAACATTACACCGGCAAGAGCTGCGGATCCGCCACACGCATGAACAAGAGTAGAACCTGCAAAATCTGCAAATCCAAGAGAATCAAGCCAACCGCCTCCCCACTCCCAACCCATTTGAATTGGATAGATAAATCCACCTAATATTGCAGAGAATATAAAAAATGGCCAAATTTTAATTCTTTCCGCCACTGCTCCCGAAACTATTGAAACTGTGGCACAAACAAATAAAGCTTGGAAAAACCAATCAGATGCATCAGAGTAACCTGTATCAATCGAACTTGCATCGGTCCAAATAGCTAAATTTCCTATAAATCCCCCTTCAGGAATATCATAACCTAAATTATAACCGAAAAAATAAAACACTACTGATACAATGGCAAATTTTCCAATATTTTTTGCAGCAATTGTGGAAACAC
>CAZHAN010000176.1:0-2015 GCA_964530575.1 uncultured Rhizobiaceae bacterium
GTGCCGAGCAGTTATTAGGACAAGGGGATATGTTGTTTCTAGAGGCAGGTGGAAAGATTCAAAGAGTTCATGGTCCATTTGTATCAGATCCAGAGGTGGAGGGAGTAGTTAGGGCATTAAAGCAACAAGGTAAGCCAGAATATTTAGAAGATGTAACCGAAGAATCAGAATCTGAAGATGAAAGTAGGGCAAGCTCTGGGTCAAGCTCTGTTGATGAATTATATGACGAGGCAGTAGCATTAATTCTGAGAGAACAGAGAGCATCAACAAGTTTTGTCCAGAGGCATCTTCAAGTAGGTTATAACCGAGCTGCACGAATGATTGAACAAATGGAGGCTGAGGGAGTCGTAAGCCCGCCGAATCGAGTTGGTAAACGTGAAGTTTTGCCCAACAATAATGTTTAAAAATTATTTTATTATTCAGGTTCTTGTCATATTTTTAATTGGAATTTTTTTAGTTCCACGATTCTCTTACGCTCAATCATCGGAGGAAAAAAATTTAGAGAAGGTAGAGCTTTGGATAAATTCAATAGTCACTCTTTCCGCTCGTTTTATCCAGGTAGCGCAAGACGGTAATATTGATCAAGGGGATTTATATTTAAGACGACCTGGACTTATGCATTTTCAATACGATCCTCCCTCTCAGATGCTTATAATTACTGATGGGTTCAGCCTTCATGTATATGATAGGGAGCTTGATGAAGCTACATCTTGGCCAATTGCAGCTACTCCTTTAAGACCGCTATTGCTTAATAATGTTAGAATTTCGAAAGATTATACATATAAATTTATTCATTCGGAGGAATTGCTACAACTTACCCTTATTGACCCCGTGAATCCTGATCAGGGATCCTTAACGTTAATTTTTCGCGAAGAACCATTTGAATTGTATCAATGGGTAGTTATTGATTCGATTGGGCTTTCAACGGTAATCGAGCTTACAAATTTATCGATAAATAGCCCTATACCTCAGAATCTTTTTACCTTTGATGACCCACGAACTAGACCAGCAGATAGTCCTTGAATACAAAAGAAGAACCAGAAGACTCAAAGGCTTTCGAATCTCTTAGGCGTCTCTTAGAGATTGAGCGATGTACTGCAAGTATTTCTCAGGTAAATTGGTTTTCAAACTTGGGCAGTCCATTGAGTAACCAAGAAAAACAAAGTTCCAATGAATACTTAGGAACCCTTGGAGCGTTGGGGGAGGTTGATATTGTTCAAATATATAATTGGACTGATATTTCTCTTGCGAATGAGAGTGTTGATCCTAATTCAATTTGGTGGGAAGCTGAAGAGCAGAAACGTACAGCACTTATTTCAGAAGCGTTAGAGGTTATTCACGAAGACGAGCTCGCTTTAGCTCTTACCCGTAACAGTGACCAAGCCGCTAAAGTTTTCACTGATAAATTAAATAACTTAATATTAAATTTAAGCTCTGGCAGTGATGAGCAATATGATATTTCTTTAGGGGCATTGGCTCAAGCTTGCTACCAAAAGGCTTTGGCAGTTGCTGCATCTTCTCCAAGTGATCATCTTTTTTATAAAAAATTTATCTTATTTGAATTAGGAAGATGGCCGGTAGGGATAATAGGAGGTAGTTTTTTAATTTTATAAATACAGTTAGAGTCTCATCTTAAAGCTTCAATATTACTAAATGACCACTTAATGATCATATCTTTAGAATTTATAGGCCCTGAAATCACAATTTGTTCAGTTCGAAAATTTTTATTTTTTATTCCAAAATAAACACTTTCTTCTATAGAAACTTTTCCTCCTTTTGCTCTAAAATTCCATCCCATCCCCCCCCTAAGACGTAATAATGCACCCTCAGAGGTTAATGAAGCACGGACATCTTTGTGCAAATGAAAACGAAGAGAATAATTTGTTGAAATATTATTGGAGGCAGGTTTTTTAATTACGTCTTCTCCTCTGAATGAAGTTCCATCCGATGAAAGATAGATTCTACGAAGGTGAAATAGTCCTAAACGATCGAGATAACCATCATGTTGGGCTTCA
>CAZHAN010000177.1:0-2008 GCA_964530575.1 uncultured Rhizobiaceae bacterium
AGAGAGTTTTTTGTTCATTCTCTCCGCTAATATCTTGAAATTTAATCATGCCTAGGGGAAGTGAAGATGTAAATCTATGGAAGCCCCAATGGAAGCCTCCATTATGGCCTGCACTCCCCCGTGGTCTTTTTGTCTTGATCGCTTCAGCGCCAATTTTTTGGTAACTCATCATGTTGTGATCATGCTCCGCACCCATTTCACGTTGTAGGCATGAGTTTAGATCCCAATCCTTTCGATCGTCTCGCCGTTTACAAAATTGCTGAACAAGTTGCTTTCCCGCTTCCTCATCGGATCCCATGACCCAATATTCTACTGGACCAAAATTTCCCCATTCTTTAGCAGCTTCGGCTAAAGTTTTTTGTATATCTATTTTAACTTCTTCAGGAACATCTCTAGCTACTAGGACTTCTGCAGGACATGTGACCGGCTTGCTCCATTCTGCTGGCAACATATTTCCAACTGGCTTAAATGGACTAGAAACACATGCGGAGGATTGATTTGCACTAAACAAGATTATTATGAAAGGAAGTACAGGAATTAAACGGTGAAGCATAAAAGGCCTCCTCCAATAGGAAAAATGAGATTATTCATTTAATAGTTCAAACATATACTGATTCTACCAAGGGGTTATGGCAAATCGATGTTTAGATCTAATGGCCATGATATCTCCTGTATAACTTCCTGTATAACTCTGTAACATCGATAGTAGTCGACTGTTAAAGTCAGTAAGGGGCAGATGCTTAGGGTTTCTGAGGGTTTTTAATTATTAAGGAAGACGTGAAAAGATGAGGGAAGTCAATAGGTTGGCGGAGGGGGTGGGATTCGAACCCACGAGACCCATTCGGGCCTGCCAGTTTTCAAGACTGGTGCCTTCAACCACTCGGCCACCCCTCCTGCTTGAGTAAAATTGCATATTCCACTATTTTTACATAGTAATATTAAGATCAATCAATATTAAAAAAAATGTTATATAATTAATAGGGTTAATTGATCAGAGGTTTAACAATAAATATGCAGTTTCATTTAATGACAAAAATCATATTGCTAATATTGGTAATCTCCTTACCTTCAAGGGCACAAGACGGAAGAACAAACCATGAGGCAGCATTGGGTCAAATAGTTAATACTCAATTAGCTCATTGTAGAAGCATGGAGCCCCCTCTTGAAGAAAAGGCAAATTTTTGTTCTGAAGCCATTAAATCAAAAACATTAAATCGAGATCAAATTGCTGAGGTTCTGCGTTTTCGGGGAATAATTTACCTCAAACTTACTCAATATCAAAAAGCAATCGAAGATTTTAATCTTTCAATTCAACTTTCATCAGAAGTTGGATTAACATACTATTATAAAGGACTAACATTTGAAGCTATGGGTGAAGATAAAAAAGCTAATGGACAATATAAAAATGCTCGTCTGTATTCACCAGGAGATCCAGTGATTATTCAAAAAATAATTGATCGAAATTTAAACTAATATATCAATTAACAATATCTTTTTTATTATCAACGGTAGATATTTCAACTAATTTGTTTGCAATAAATCTAACATTTTTTATTCGTGTTTCTAATTTAGCCCAATCACCAAAAATTACGACAGTATGATCAGGTCTCAGCTTTGCTGTTCCAGGATAATTTTTTATAAAATCAACAAGACCATTTATATTTGCAAAATTATTATTTCTAAAACTAAACGTGACACCCTTTTGGCCGGCATCAAACTTTGAAACACCAGCAACATAAAGTAATTGTTTAATATCTACAATTTCAAGTAGATGCTCTACTTCATTCGGCAATGACCCAAATCTGTCTATAAGCTCTGTTGCAAAATTTTCAATTTCAACCTTATCTTTTAGATGGGAAATTCTTTTATACATAGCAAGCCTTAAATCTAAATCTTCAATGTAAGTTTTGGGGATAAGAACAGCGGTATTTAAGTTAATTTGAGGCGACCAAATTTCCTGATAAATACTATTATTATTCTTTTCAGATGTTCTAATTGAAGCAACCGC
>CAZHAN010000178.1:0-2004 GCA_964530575.1 uncultured Rhizobiaceae bacterium
AATGATGATAGCAGGTTGGGGTGCGACAGAAACAGCTCCCGATTGCACTCAGGTTCACTGGCCAATAGAAAAGGCGGGGGTAATTGGACTGCCAATCCCAGGTACAGAATTGAAATTAGTTGAACAATCTGGGAAAACTGAGGTTCGGGTTAGGGGACCAAACGTCACACCGGGATACTGGCAAAACATTGATTTAACTGAACAATCTTTCGATAAAGATGGTTTTTATCTTATCGGTGATGCAGTAAAGATGGAAGATATTAGTAATCCGAACAAGGGTATAGTATTTGATGGACGTGTTGCGGAGAATTTTAAATTATCTTCAGGAACTTGGGCCTATGTAGGTGGAATAAGAACAAACGTAGTATCATTAGTTTCAAATATAATTCAGGATGCCGTCATTACGGGCAGTGACAGAGAAGAACTTGGCCTATTAATTTTTCCCAATATATTAGGATGTCGTTCACTCTGTCCGGACGAGCCAGGTGACTTACCAGTTAGTCAGTTGTTATCAAAGCCAGATGTAATAAACACGCTAATAGAAGGAATAAAAAAATATAATAGCAAGTTTCCCGGGAGCAGTGAGAGAATTGGTCGTACATTATTTTTATTTGAACCACCAGACATAGACTCAAATGAGATTACAGATAAGGGGTATATTAATCAGTCAGCGGTTTTGTCGTCCAGAAGTGGTTTGGTAGATAGACTATATTCTAACGACGAAACAGTAATTATCTTTAAATAGTTTTATAGTGGCGAGGATATTAGATTATACTAATTCTTGCTCTTATTTTTGTATATGAAACAAACAGAGAAAATGACAAAAAAGAGACCAAATTTTCTATTCATTATGACTGATCAACAGCGGGCAGATCATTTAAGCTGTGCAGGAAACAATGTGCTAAGAACGCCCAATATTGACTCTTTAGCAAAGCGAGGAAAAAGGTTTGATAAATTTTATGTAAATTCAGGGATTTGCCAAACTAATCGAGCAACAATAATGACTGGTCAATCTGTCACTCAGCATGGAGTGAGAGTAAATGGAATCCCTATTTCATTAGATTCAGTTTGTTTCCCACACCTTTTAGAGGCAGCGGGATATGATACAGCATTATTTGGTAAGGCTCACTTTCAGAATTTTACGACGGATGTGCCGAAAGAAACAATTTCCGACCTTACGCTTGATAGACCTCCTGAACAACTCAGGGACTCAATATTAAACGTTAGATCTGGTCCTAGGTACGAAAGAGAATTGAATTTTACTAATTCTACGGATCCAAAGCAGGATGAACTAGAAGGTTCTTATTATGGGTTTAAAAATTTTAGGGTGTGCACATGGCACGGAGACGGTGTACAGGGGCATTATACGCATTGGCTAAAACAAAGATTTCCTGAGGCAGAAAAAAATATTTCGAGTGTAAATCCAGAGCCGGATAGTCGGTATACGGCCCCTCAGGCCCGAAAACCACGCATGCCTGCAGAATTCTATCCAACTAATTATATTACGGAAATGACTCTCGATTATATAGATAATTATATAGCGGCCGAAAACAGTAAACCATTTTTTATCCAATGCAGTTTTAATGACCCCCATCATCCTTTTACGCCGCCAGGGGATTATTGGGATTTATATGACCCAGCTGAGGTCATCTTGTCAAAATCATTTTATCATCAACCCCATGACCAGACGCCAATTCTTGCACGCTTTCACAAACAACTTGCGGATGGAGAAGCGAACCGGGATTGGGTGTTGCCTTATGCAGTATATGAAGATGAAGCCAAACAAATTACGGCATTAACCTATGGCATGATTGCTTTCATTGATCACAGTGTTGGGCGCATACTGAAAAAATTAAACGAACATGGCCTCGATCGGGATACTGTAATTATTTTTACTAGTGATCACGGTGATTGGATGGGAGATCATGGGCTTATGCAAAAAGCTATACTTCATTATCAAGGTCTTATTCGAGTTCCTTTCATTTGGGTTGATCCCGACGATCC
>CAZHAN010000179.1:0-1980 GCA_964530575.1 uncultured Rhizobiaceae bacterium
TAAGATGTGTCTCATCTTGGTGTAGCTCTGTTGATGCAATGCCAATTTGCTGAAAACCTAGCTCAGCTCCCCACTTTTTTATTTTTTTTGATAATTTATGTTTGTTCATTTTTAGTGCTTGTATTAGCATTTTTTATATCATGTAATGTGCTTATGTTTGTATAACAGCACAATATTAAATATGATACTTATAACTGGAGCTAAAATTAATGTTTAATTTCATAAACACTTGGTATAGGCGCTATTTTACTGATCCGCAAGCTTCATTATTAGTAATTCTTCTGACGCTTGGTCTGATTATTCTTGTGACGATGGGGAAAATGCTTGCCCCGTTACTAGCGGCTTTAATTATTGCTTATTTACTTGAGGGAGCAGTATCTAAATTACAAATTAAAGATATAAGCCGATTTTCGTCAGTAAACATTGTTTACTCCGTTTTTTTAGTTTTCATGGCGTTTATTTTGTTTGGCTTAATGCCATTACTTTCTAAACAAGTGAGCCAGTTTTTTCAAGAAGTTCCGGACATGATAAGAAATGTGCAAGGTCTACTTTTACGCTTGCCAGAACAATACCCAGATTTGGTTTCTGAAGAATATGTTTGGGAATTGAATTCCAATATTCGAGATAGTATTAGCGAATTAGGCCAAAATGTATTGTCATTTTCTTTAGCATCAATGCCTGCAGTTATAACCATTCTTGTTTATTTAATTTTAGTACCTCTTATGATTTTTTTCTTTTTAAAAGACAAAAAGGTTGTAATGGAATGGGTAACTAATTTTTTGCCAAAAGAGAGGCGTTTGGTGAATGAGGTATGGGTTGAAATGGACGCACAGATTGGAAATTATGTTCGTGGAAAATTTAATGAAATTTTAATAGTCGGAGGCGCTTCTTATATTGCTTTTGTAATTCTCGGCTTAAATTATGCATTTTTGCTGGCAATGATTGTTGGGTTATCAGTGCTAATTCCATATATAGGTGCGGCAATAGTAACGCTGCCAGTTGCTCTTGTAGGTTATTTCCAGTGGGGATTAAATTCTGATTATAATTTTGCTTGGTTGATGTTTAGTTATTTTGCTATCCAGTTTCTTGACGGAAATGTTTTAGTGCCTATTTTATTTTCTGAAGCTGTTAATTTACATCCGCTTGCAATTATTGTTGCAATTTTGGTATTTGGAGGACTTTGGGGTTTTTGGGGCGTATTTTTTGCAATACCATTAGCAACTTTGGTAAAAGCATTAATAAATGTGTGGCCCATACACGAAGAAGATATTAAAAAAACAAAGAAAAAATAAATAATACAGAACTACCCAAGCTCCTTTAATGTTTCAAGCACATCATCTACATGTTCTTTTACTTTTACCTTGCGCCACTCATTTCTCAGAATTCCTTTTTCATCTATTAAAAATGTCGATCTTTCTATACCAATAAATTTTTTCCCATACATATTTTTTTCCTTTATAACGTCAAATATTTTACAAAGTTTTTCATCCTCATCGGAGAGCAAATCAAAAGGAAATTTTTGATTTTTTTTAAATTTATCATGCGAGATCATTTTATCCCTAGACACACCAAGCACAATAGTATTACGCGAAGAAAATTTACGAATATTATCACGAAAATTCTGCCCTTCAATCGTGCATCCTGGCGTAGCATCTTTAGGATAAAAATAAATAACAATATTTTTACCTTTCAGATCAGATAGCTTCACGGTTTTATTACCCGTTGACGCTAAGCTGAATTCTGGCACCTTTTTCCCGATTTTTACTTTGTTTACACTCAAAATTAATCCTTTCAAAAATTTCATTGTTGTCATAACCTCACAACATTGAGTAACATACACGCTTTTCTCAATTAGATATAACTATTTATAATGTTCACTGGAAGTATTGTTGCAATTATTACACCAATGCAGGCTGGGGTGGCCTCTGATACTGCGCTTGATTATAAAGCATTAGAGCGATTAATTGAGTTTCATATCGA
>CAZHAN010000180.1:0-1977 GCA_964530575.1 uncultured Rhizobiaceae bacterium
GAGGTTTTGCAATATTAATATTTGACCCAATAGCAGCTGCAGCTATTTCAAGATTTGAACAATTAGAGGGAAGATATCTAAGAGGTCAAGCTAGTTTTCTTGCGGTTTCAGAAAATGGACTTTGGCTCCGCCAATCTGGTATTGAAGGTCAATCTGTTATTCACGCGGTTGATGTTAGGGGACAGGGAGAAGAATTAAGGGGAGTCACAATCTTTTTGTATCAAGGAAAAGATACATTTGATAGCAGAATTGATGCGGAAACTGCAATTCTTCGTGATGGATTTTGGCAACTAAAAAATGTACTCCTAACTGGTCCTAATCGCTCACCTCTACAACGGCAATCGTATAATTTAGAAACCTCCATGACGCTTGCTCAAATACAAGACAGCTTTGCACCACCTGAAACCCTATCATTCTGGGAGTTGCCAGGTTTTATTGACGGACTACAAGATGCTGGATTTTCAGCTTTAAACCATAGAATTCATTGGCACTCATTGTTATCAACCCCCCTTCTCCTTTTTGCCATGGTACTTATAGCAGCATCTTTTTCACTACAAATAACAAGACAAGGCAATGTTGGTGTATTAGTCGTTGGAGGTGTTTTGGCTGGATTTATTATCTTTGTTGTCTCTGATGTTATCGTTGCACTAAGTCTTTCGGGATCAGTCCCTGTATTCTTAGCTGCATGGACTCCTGCAGGAGTATGTGTATTACTAGGAACTTCAGCGCTTTTTCATTTAGAAGATGGATAACAAAAATAAAATAATTTATTTAATTAAAGAAGTAATTTCTAAATTGCACCCTCTTGCTCTGCTTGTTCTCATCTATTTGACATTTCCAGGACTTGTTTTAGCCCAAAATAATTTAGACCTTGTTTCTATAAACGCTAAATCAATATCACTAGATACAAACACTGGAATTGTAACTGCAAAAGATAAAGTTGAAATCATCTCTGGTCTCTATACCATTCTTGCAAACCATGTCATCTACAACCCTGAGGAAGATAAGGTTATTGCATATGGTGATATTATTCTCTTAGAACCCAATGGGGATGTAATTTTTGCTGATGAAATTGAGCTAACAGATCAATTGAAAAATGGATTTATAAGTGGAATTAGAGTTTTATTATCTGATAAATCTAGGCTTGCTGGTTCTCATGCAATTAGGAAAGACGGAAACAAAACTGAATTAATAAACGCAATTTTCACATCTTGTAATTCGTGTGCAGGTGACACAAATCCTCCTATTTGGCAAATAAAAGCCGCAAGGGTAATCCATAACCATCAAGCAAGAAGAATTGATTACAAGGATGCAAGGCTAGAATTTTTTGGCATTCCTATATTGTATACCCCATTCTTCTCACATCCTGATCCATCAGTTGTTCGTCAGAGCGGTTTATTGGCACCAAGTTATTCTACATCGAGTCATCTAGGCTTTCAAATTGAAGTCCCTTACTACTTTAATTTAGCACCACATAGAGATGTAATAATCGCTCCTATTTTTACTAGCAGAGAAGGTGTTGTTCTTACTGGAAATTATCGTGAACGAACTAATAATGGTAACTTCACTCTTGAACAAAGCATCACTTATCCTAAAAAACGTGTAGGATCCATTCGTACAGGGGGTAACGACTTACGAGGGCATGCTCGAGCCACAGGAAAATTTACAATTAACCCACTTTGGCGCTGGGGCTTTGAAGCCTCTCGCTCAACTGACGATACCTATCTCCGTAGATATGGTTTTTCAAATGAAAAAACTTTAGTAACAAATACTTATCTAGAGGGTTTTTCAGGACGTAATTATGCAGCAATTAATGCATGGGCCTTTCAAGGGTTAAGAAAGGATGATGATCCTGGGGAAACCCCACTAGTACTTCCAATGGCCGAGTATTCACTAACTACAATACCTAATTCCAAAGGCCAAACAATAGCCATTGATGCAAGCTTTTTAAGTCTTACACGTAACGAGGGAACAGAT
>CAZHAN010000181.1:0-1968 GCA_964530575.1 uncultured Rhizobiaceae bacterium
TAATTGTGATGAATTAGAAAATATTAGTATAATAGTTGTCTTATTATAATCACATTATCAGATGCTAAAATCATTCATAATGACCAAAAAATCATTAATTTACCCCCCAAAAAAAAATTAGCATGATTGGCGATTTTTTATTGCTAGAACGCTGGTATGGGCAAAGTTTGCTATTTCCATTGATTTTCTCCTGGGGCGCTACCGGTCTATTTAGGATGATTTGGGGTGCTAAAATAGGACCAAAAATTGCTTGCGCATCATCTGGAGCAGCTTTTTTGGTAGCTTATTTTGTTTTAGTGGGGTTACCCGCCTGGCCAGCAGCTGGATCTAATAACAAAATATTTTATATTGGATTATTAGGTTTATTCGTTGGAATCATACTTGATACAGAACTGACAAAAGATAGATATAAGCAGATTGGAATAATCTTACTGCCTCTATTAGGATTAACTTGGATAATTGCACCCTATATCACTGGAAAAAATTTTCAGGACTACTATTTTCTTTTCGGATGCATAGGAATTGGAACAGTAGCAATGTTTTGGAAACTAAGCAGAACAACAATAAATGATAAAGATAAATCTATTCAACTTGCATTATTTGCTGCTGGACTTGCTATCATTGCTTGGCATAAAGGAAGCTTTTCCCAAGTTGAATTAGGAATGATCTTTTGCGCATCTATCTTTGGATTTACTCTGTGGAATTGGCGAAAAACACGTTTTCCCCTAGGGGCTGCTTTATTATTAGGGATTGGCATGCCTGCCTCAGCACTAGCTATACAACTGATACTGTACGGAAACGCTAGCAAAGTAGCCCTTTTTATTCTTATAATTGTCTTCTTTTCTGACTTAATATCTAAAAAAATCCGTATAAAAAATAAACAAATAAAGAAATTTTTTCAGCCAATATTTTCTCCAATTGTAGGTTTAACGGTTATCGCTATAGCTGGTTCAATTTCAGCATTAATGTAGTACGAAACATAGTTATAATTGTGAAGATTTTCGACGCCTAAAGGGCATTTTTATTAAATCATAGATTAACCAACCCAAAAACAGTCCGAAAACCGTGTAAGTCACGCTAACAATGTCAAGAGGGATAGATGGTTGGAAAATGTCTAAGGTCGCTGAAAAAATATCTAAATCAACCACTCTAATAAAGTCCCAAGGCAATCTAAACATACCAGCAGTGGAAAGAGCGGACTGTGCTTCAACAAGGTCATTAAGTCTTGTTTCAAGAGGGGTAATCAATGAAAGCTGAGCCTCCTGATCTAAGGATCGGTATACCGGACCTCTGATCATCTCACGAATATTAAATTGTGCTTCAGCTAAATGACCCCCGAGTCTCTGAGTGTATTGTTGAACAAATGTCATAAATTGTGAAAAAATAGCTCCAAAAATAATTGCTATTGCCGTTCCCAAGAATGAATCAATTCGATAAATTAACCATTTCATTTTCTTTAATTTATTTCCTCCCAAGACTCATCATTGATGTCAAAAATATTCAAAATAAATGCATAAATTAGTGAAATTTCTTCTAATTTAGCAAATCTACCCGATACTCCTGCATGACCTGCCCCCATGTTTGTTTTAAGAAGAATAACTGAATTTCCCTGTTGAGAGTCCCTAAGACGAGAAACCCACTTTGCTGGCTCCCAATAAGTTACCCTTGGATCAGAAAGTCCAGCAGTTGCAAGAATTGAGGGATATATAGCTTTATCAATGTTCTCATAAGGAGAATATGAATTAATCACATGAAATGCAGATTCATCCAATATTGGATTTCCCCATTCTGGCCATTCAGGAGGGGTTAAAGGCAAAGAATCATCACACATAGTGTTTAAGACATCCACAAAAGGAACTTCAGCAACAGCACCACCAAATAATTCCGGTCGTAAATTTAGGACTGCGCCGACTAAGAGGCCCCCTGCACTTCCACCAAGAGCAATGATTCTTCCAGATGAAGTAAAAT
>CAZHAN010000182.1:0-1945 GCA_964530575.1 uncultured Rhizobiaceae bacterium
ACAATTGTAGCAATCAACCAAGTCCGTGAAGCTGGATTACCATACATTGTGATATTAACCGACCCAACTACTGGTGGTGTTACAGCTTCCTATGCAATGCTTGGTGATATTGCAATGGCTGAGCCTGGTGCTTTAATTGCATTTACAGGGCCCAGGGTAATTGAGAATACAATTAAGGAAAAGCTACCATCTGGATTTCAAAGATCTGAATATCTTCTTGAGCATGGAATGGTTGATATAGTCACCCACAGACGAGATCTTAGAAATAACCTCATCAGGGTACTTGATTTGCTAACTAATTCTAAAGTTTTTTATGAAAAAGAAAATCATTCAACCGTATCCCCTATTCCTCAAAAACCTCAAAAAAATGTTACATCTAATAAAGATTTAACACCTTTATCTAGCTTTGAACAAAATGGGATGAAGCACGCTGCAGAGTAAAACTATCCTTGAGAGATTGTTAGAACTCCATCCTAAGAAAATTGACCTTTCTTTAGAAAGAATCAATAAACTTCTTAAAAAACTTGACCATCCAGAAAAAAAACTTGCTCCCATAATCCACGTTGCAGGAACAAATGGTAAAGGTTCAGTCATTGCATTTCTTAGGTCTATCCTTGAATCAGCAGGTTATAGAGTACATACATACACTTCTCCACACTTGATTCAGTTTAATGAACGAATAAGAATTGCAGTGGCTTCTGGAAAATCTAAATTTATAAATGAAGATCTACTAGTATCTATACTTGACGAATGTGAGCTTACTAACAATGGAGATCCTATAACTTTTTTTGAAATAACAACTGTAGCGGCATTTGTCGCTTTTTCTCGAATTCCTAGTGATATCATTCTTTTAGAGGTTGGCCTTGGAGGAAGGCTTGATGCTACTAATGTTATAAAAAATCCTCTTGTTACTGTAATCACCCCAATAGGAATTGATCATACCGACTACCTCGGGAATACAATGGAGGCTATTACCAAAGAAAAAGCTGGGATTCTTAAGAAATCAGTCCCTGCTGTTATAGGAAAACAAAACGCACTTTCAGAAAAGATAATTGAAAATTGTGCATTAAATAATAAATCACCTGTTTATTTAAATAATCGTGATTGGTCAATCAAGATAAATGATTCAAGAACTTTCAATATAAAAACCCTATATAATGATTTTGAAATTTTAATACCTAAATTAAAAGGACTACACCAAATTTATAATGCCGGTCATGCAATTGCCTGTCTAGATCATATAAATTTAACTATTGATGAATCTGCAATTCATAATGGAGTAAGAAAGGTAAAATGGCCTGGCCGACTTCAAAGAATTCTTCAAGGGTCTCTCCTGAAGAAGTTGCCCAAAGGGTCCGAACTATGGGTGGATGGAGCTCACAATCCTGCAGGAGCATCTGTAGTAGCTAAATCAATGGAAAATATGTCTTCAGAAGATTCTATTATGAAGCCTCTTGTTCTAATTTTGGGATTCGTAAAAACGAAAGATGTGAAAAGTTTTCTTACACAATTTTCAGATATAGCTATCAAATTAGTTGCAGTTCCTGCGTCAGATAAGCACAGCAGTGCAGATCCTAAAATAATTGTCGACACTGGAAATAGCCTTGGAATTGAATCGATTTATGCAACAAATATTACAAGAGGAGTTGACTTAATTAAAGAAACGATTGGGGATAACTCTAAACCACGCGTTCTAATTTGTGGATCACTTTATCTTGCTGGAGAAGCACTAACTCTTAGTGGCTTAAGCATCACTTAAAACTGATTTAATCCATTCCAATAGCTTTCCCTTTGGCATACCACCTCCAACTTTTGTCCCCGCAACCTGACCGTCCTTAAACAACATCAATGTAGGAATCCCTCTAACTCCATATTTTGTTGGAGTAACGGGATTATCATCTATATTAATCTTAGCAACATTCACTTTGCCTTCTAAATCACCAGC
>CAZHAN010000183.1:0-1930 GCA_964530575.1 uncultured Rhizobiaceae bacterium
TAGCCTTAGAGCTTTAAGAGCCTTAAAACCAAAAACATTTCCGATGATTGATGCTGTGAGATTAGCAATTGATCCTGGTTCAAACAGATCCATATCATAGGCAATATATGCAAAATATTGATCATCTCCAGAACCAACTTCTCCAGTATTTGGAACCTTTTCAACAAGGTAAGCTTTAGCTCGATATAGTTCACATGCTGTAAGTCTATCAGTCCAAACTACCGTCCAGGTAGCTGTAGATGACTCTCCAGCTACTGCAGCCGCAGCCTCGTCTGCAGGGACTCCAGGCTGTGGAGTGATCCTGAAACAAGCAATAACGTCTGTTTCTATAGGTACATAATCGGGCTGCCAATAGCCCATATCTTTATATTTAAGCACACCGGATTGATACCGTTCTGCACCTTTCTTTTCCGAGTATTCCATCAATTCTGACATTTTTCCTCCTAGCTTTCTTAAGTTCACTGTCACTATGACAGTGGTTTTTGAATTAATAATAGTATTTGTCTTAAGTTAATTTGAGAGTACTGCTACTCCCGGTAATTTCTTACCTTCCATCCATTCAAGAAACGCACCTCCTGCAGTAGAAAGGTATGAAAAGCTATCTGCAGCATTGGCATTAGTTAAAGCCGAAACTGTGTCTCCTCCACCAGCAACTGCAAGTAATTTTCCATCAGAACAAAGGTTACCGACCATTTTTGCTACTGAATTAGTAGCATTATCAAATGGAGGGATTTCAAAGGCACCTAATGGGCCATTCCAAACGATAGTTTTACAGATGCTTAAGCGCGATTCGATTAGATTCACGGATGCTGGCCCTAAATCAAGAATCATTGCATCTGATGGAACAGAATCAACACTAACGGTATCTGAATCTGCCCCTGCCTTGAATTCATTAGCTACAACTACATCCTGAGGTAAGACTATTTCACAATTTGCTAAGCTTGCAGTTGTATCAATATTTATTGCTGTTTTAGTTAAGTCTGGCTCACAAAGACTCTTTCCAACATTTGTTCCCTTGGCTAATAGGAACGTGTTAGCCATACCGCCACCTATAACTAAAATATCAACTTTAGAGATTAAGTTTGATAAAAGATCGATTTTTGTAGAAACCTTGGCCCCACCCACTACTGCGCCTACAGGACGTTCAGGAGAAGAAAGAGCTTTCTCAAGTGCGCTTAGTTCTGTTTGCATACATCTTCCAGCTGCAGCAGGAAGGAGTTTGGCGAGTGCTTCAGTAGATGCATGTGCCCGGTGGGCACAACTGAAAGCATCATTTATGTAAAAATCACCAAGAGAAGCAATTCTATTAGCAAAATTTTTATCATTGGCCTCTTCTTGTTCGTGATATCGAAGATTTTCGAGCAAAATTACTTCACCATTTTTGAGTTTAGATACTGCCTTTTCAGCAATAGATCCAACACAATCATTAGCAAAAGCAACCTTTCTTTTAAGAACGGTCTCAAGCGCTGATGCCACTGGCGCAAGGCTCATCTCTGGAATTCTTTTTCCCTTAGGGCGACCAAAATGGGAAAGAATGATTATTCGTGCCCCTTGATCAGATAGTTCCTTAATTGTGGTAGCCGTTCTTTCAAGGCGAGTATAATCCGTTACCTTCCCATTTCTCATAGGAACGTTCAAATCAGAACGTACTAAGACTCGTTTTCCGTGGAAATTAAAGTCATCTAGGGTTGGAAAAGTATTGGTCATGTTATCCTAGTTTTGCAATTGCTGAAGCTGTGTCGAGCATTCTATTTGAAAACGCCCATTCGTTATCGTACCAAGACATTACTCGCCCAAGCTTACCATCAACTACTTGAGTTTCAGTGAGGTCAACAGTGGAACTAGCTAAACTGTGGTTAAGATCTGAAGAGACTAGTGGGTCAGTAGTGGCATCAAGGATTCCTTTAAGAGGTCCTTTTGAGGCCTGAAG
>CAZHAN010000184.1:0-1928 GCA_964530575.1 uncultured Rhizobiaceae bacterium
TAATTGATGAGAATGGGACTTTAGTATCAAAGGCGGATGTAATTAATATGCCAGTACTAGTATATTTTGGGTACACTTTCTGCCCAGACATTTGTCCAATTGATGTAATGAGGAACGCTGAAGTAACGTACTTGTTGGACGAGAAAGGTATTAAAATTAAACCTATTTTTATTACAATAGACCCTGACAGAGATACCCCGGACGTATTGAAGGAGTTCACAGACGTAATGCACCCGGATATGTTGGGCTTAACGGGTAGTAAAAAACAAGTGAAGGCTGCATCTCAAGCTTATAAAACCTATTATAAAAAACAAATTTCAGAGGATGAGTACTATTTGGTTGATCATTCAACATTCACTTATTTTTTGATTCCGGAAATAGGTTTCGTAGACTTTTTTAAGCGTGACGAAACGGTTGAAAAAATTTCTGATACTATAGAGTGTCACCTAAAAAAAACTTAATTGCCACAGCAGAGTTTTTCTAGCTTAACTAACACTTATTTACCTTGAAACAGGGGGTTAGATATGGAAGAAGACTAAGCATGGTTGAGAGATTACTGAATGAAATAGGTAAAGACAATTCTTTACTAATTGTCGACGATGACGAACCCTTTTTAAGGCGTTTGGCTAGAGCAATGGAGAAGCGCGGCTTTTCTCCGGAAACGGCTGATAGCGTTGTTGCTGGTAAAGCTATAGCTACTGGTAGACCACCAGCTTATGCTGTTGTTGACTTACGGCTTGCTGATGGTAACGGTTTGGACGTTGTAGAGGTCCTAAGATCCAAACGACCTGACTGTAAAATTGTAATTTTGACTGGTTATGGAGCTATAGCTACAGCTGTAGCGGCAGTGAAGATTGGAGCGACTGATTATTTGTCTAAGCCTGCTGATGCAAATGATGTAACGAACGCACTTTTGGCTGTTTCTGAAGGGATGCCACCACCGCCAGAAAACCCGATGTCTGCTGATCGAGTTCGTTGGGAGCATATCCAACGAGTATATGAGCTTTGCGATAGAAATGTGAGTGAAACAGCTCGTCGTTTAAACATGCATAGAAGGACTTTGCAAAGGATACTCGCTAAAAGATCTCCCAGATAAATCGAAATTAATCAGCTTTTATGCAACTGGTCCAACAAGAATGAAAACCTTTTTATAAATTCATTTCTGACGGCAATGGGTTGACGCAATTTTAATTCGGTAGAAAAATTAAAGTTTTTCGGTGGTGAAGTAAAAAATTTGTTTGCTTCACTAATTTTAAAACCAGCAATTAATGTAGCCTCCATCCAAGCAGAAATTTTATCTGCTTTTTTGATTTGTAACTTAATTTTTAGGGGAACTGATGCGGGTAACCCAAATCTAATATGAATTGCCTCAATAAGTTTAACCTCTAAATCTGAGTATGATGGACCAATCGCTGCTTTTACTGGCGATATCATATCACCAATTACATATTCAGGTGCGTCGTGAAGAAGTGCAGCTAACTTCCACTGGTTTGAGGTGTTGGGATTGAGGTGTGTAAAGATTTTTTCTACCAGCAATGAATGTTCGGCCACAGAATAGGCATAATTTCCTTTAGTTTGACCATTCCAACGAGCCACAAAAGATAAACCATGGGCGATATCTTCTATCTCTATATCCACCGGTGTTGGATCTAATAGGTCTAGTCTTCTACCGGAAAGCATCCTTTGCCAGGCGCGAGGTGTTTTCATTAATTCCCCAATAATAATTAATGTACAAAAATAATAAAGAACATTGCAGATTCCGTTATCAAATGATAGTCGATTTTTCAAACTTAAAGAGGATAAATGAATGGACCAAGATTATATTGTTAAAGACATCTCCTTGGCGGAGTTTGGTAGGAAAGAGTTGGCGATTGCTGAAACGGAGATGCCTGGTCTGATGGCTCTTAGAGAAGAATATAAGAGTAAAA
>CAZHAN010000185.1:0-1915 GCA_964530575.1 uncultured Rhizobiaceae bacterium
GAAAAAACGGTGGGAGCAAATTTCATTCTATATACTACCGCGGCTAAACGACGCCCCAAAAGACCAATCCGGTTTTCTGAGGTATCACCTTTGCCTTTGGATGCCTCAGCATAGAGGTTTCTAAATTGCTTCTCTGTAATATCACCGTAGTAACATTTAAGCTTTTGCTTAGCTTGAAGTTGAGTGCCAAAATCCGAAAGGCGTCGCCTACGACTCTGTCCATGCTGGCCGGGCCGGTAGTCTCGTCGATTAATTGGACTTTTTGGACGCCCCCAAAGATTCTCACCTAAAGAACGATTAATCTTATATTTAGCTTTAATACGTTTTGTCACATCAATCCTATTTCTGGCATTTATATATTGCTAACCTATTTTCCCTCAATACGTAGAATCGGCGTAATATACGGAGCGTAGATCTATTGTCAAACATTCCTATC
The DNA here is from genome assembly GCA_964530575.1 of uncultured Rhizobiaceae bacterium. Taxonomy (GTDB): domain Bacteria; phylum Pseudomonadota; class Alphaproteobacteria; order UBA2966; family CAIVPW01; genus JAQBXG01. The sequence continues at coordinate 437 of CAZHAN010000185.1, forward strand.
ACGAGTTAGTGAAGAAATGACCCCCCTAAGGGTACGAACCTCTTGATCAGAAAGGCCGGCTCTATGAAAAAGGTTACGAATATTTCTGATCATCTTTGGTTTTTTCTCTATTGGTTTCAGGAATCCCTTTGCATCAAGTTCCCCTTCTAAGTGCTTGAAAAAATCCAATAATTGCACCCTTGAAGCTAGATTTTTTGGAATTTCTTCGGAAGCCGAATCTTCGTATCCAGCATCCGATACATACCATTCATAGGATGTCATTAAAACAGCCTGGGCTAAATTAAGAGATGAAAATGCCGGATTTGTTGGAAACGACAAGATAGCATTTGCAAGAGAAACATCATTATTATTAAGTCCAGCGGATTCCCTTCCATAGAGAATGCCAACCTTCGTTCCTTGTTTTATCAATTTTCTAAAATATATACCTGCATTCCTAGGAGAAAACTCTTCCTTATTCATATCCCTTTTGCGAGCAGTAGAAGCAAGAACATAGCCAAGATCAGCAATAGCATCTTCAGTTGTATCGAAAAGTTTTACATTGTCTAAAACCTCTGTTGCACCAGATGAAGAAGAAACTGCTTTTTTATTAGGCCACTCTTCTCTTGGACGAACTAAACGGAGATCATTTAGACCAAAATTGAGCATTGCTCGGGCGCATGAACCTATATTTTCACCTAATTGTGGTTCAATAAGAATTATTGTTGGCCCACCTAATCGAGACTCTTGGCTTCGGTCAGTTCCAGCCATAATAATATTTATTCTTTAAGAGATTTAGTTATGCGAGCGGGAGCATTGCTGTGAAATAGCTTAAACACAACTGCGTCATATAATGCTTGGAATGAGGCATCAATTATATTTGGTGAGACACCTATTGTTGACCAACGAACCCCAGAACTATCCATACTTTCAACAGTTACTCTGGTAACAGCTCCTGTTCCTTGAGTAAGTATCCTTACTTTGTAATCCACCAATGCTAGATCTGATAGAAAAGAGGAATATTTTCCTAAATCTTTTCGGAGCGCATGATCAAGAGCGTTAACAGGGCCATTTCCTTCTCCAACTGATATTATAGTTTTACCATCTACAATAGTTTTAACAGTAGCGTCAGATGTTGTTATCAGTTCACCAACTGCATTGTATCTTCTCTCAACAATTACTCTAAAACTATCAACCTCAAAATATTCAGGTACCATCTCAAGCGATCTTAAGGCTAATAACTCAAAGCTTGCCTCAGCACCATCATATGAATAACCTTTGGATTCCAATACTTTCATCTTATTAATTAATGAGTTAAGTCGTTTATCGTTATACTCAATGTCTATTCCTAAATCAGTTAATCTAGCAATAACATTTGCTTTTCCTGCTTGATCTGAAACTAAAACATATCTTCTATTTCCAACATCTTCAGGGTCAACATGCTCATATGTTCTCGGATCCTTCGCAACTGCAGATCCATGCAATCCACCTGTATGTGAGAAT
>CAZHAN010000186.1:0-1884 GCA_964530575.1 uncultured Rhizobiaceae bacterium
TGCAGTGGTTACAGGTGGTGGAGTTCGTATCCAAGAGGGCGTGCTCTCTCTAATGCAGATGGCCAAGACTGTGACCACTGCCAACCGCCTGCGCGACAAGGAAGTTCCCTTTGTTGTGGTTCTGGCGAATCCGTCTACGGGGCAGGCTTATGCAAGCTTTGCCAATCTGGCCGACGTGATACTGGCCGAGCCTGGTTCCTTGATTGGCCTCTCTCCGCTGCGTACCTTGCGTGAAGTTTCCAAGATGCCCCTCCCTCTGGATGCCCACACAGCTGAAGCGCACGTTGGCCACGGGCTTTTGGACAACGTCGTTGACCGAGAAAATTTGCAATCCAGAATCGCATCACTTTTGGAAATTCTTACGGCTAACAGACGTGGCAAGGCTAATCACAAGAACTTGCTGAAATCAGAGTCTGTGGAATGCGACGCAGTGGAGCCCTGGGAAGCGGTCACCGCTGCCAGCAATTCTGAACGGCCCCAGGCAATCGCTTATTTTAGGTCGATGATGGATCCGTTCATAGAGCTACGCGGTGATCGATTAAACAGTGACGATCGCTCCATAATTGCCGGCCTGGGTTTCATGGAGGGACAGCCAATGGCTGTGATTGGCCAGCAGAGACGCCCCCTGGTGGAGGGCGAGCGGTATCATGTGTTCCCTGATGGTTTGCGGAAGGCCCAACGAGTTATTGACCTAGCTTGTCGTTTCAAGTTGCCGTTGGTTACTCTGATTGATACCCAGGGCGCTGATCCAGGTTTGGAAGCAGAAGAGCAGGGCATTGGAAATGCTATCGCCAGAACCTTGTCTTCAATGCTGACTGTGCCGACACCATTGGTGTCGGTGGTCATTGGTGAAGGTGGTAGTGAGGGGGCGCTGGCCCTAAGCCTATCTGACCGTATTTTGATTCAGCAGTATGCTGTGTACTCTCCCATGTCAGTGCATCACACTCTGGGTAACGCCCATCATGACCACACATTAGATCGGGAAGCGGCGGAGGCTCTGATGCTTACCGCCCATGACTGTCAGGAATTGGGAATCGCTGACGAGATTGTGCCGGAGCCAGAAGGTGGGGCCCACGTTAACCCCAGGGAAGCTTCTGCAACATTGAAAACAGCTATCCTCACCAACATCGTTCAGTTGGCCAAGATGTCTGAAGGAAAACTCTTAAAAAATCGGTATCAGAAATTCCGCAGAATGGGTGAAGGCAGCGGTCATTCTCAAGAAGCGATGAACCGGGAAGTTAATCTCCTGATGAGTATAACTTCCGGAGAGGCCGTTTTAGAAAGACCGGCCCGGAGAGGCAAGAGAAAGGGTCGAAAGGAAGAACCCTTAGAAGCTCAGATTGCCTCTGACGACTAATTAAAATTAAGTGGTTAAACTAAAAATAAATCCTGCTGGGTTTCATCCAGCAGGATTTATTTTTAGTTTACTTTTAACGAGTTGTTAAGCGGCTTTCGAGCCAATCTCTTTGAGGTTTTTCTTCATCTCATTAGCCACGGTAACGAACTCTCCTTCCACGGACTTATCTAGGAGGGTTGTTGGTTTGGAGGAGTCTCGGTATATGGACCTTAGGGCTATGTTTCCTAAGAAAGGGGCTTCAACTTCCTTCGCTAGGTTCTTTCCGCCACCTTCGCCGAACATATCTCCGGTGTAGTTCTCCACCACCCCTAAGACATTTAGGTTCAATTTACGAATCATGTTAATGCAACGCTTGGCGTCTAGGTTGGCCAGGTCTTGTGGAGTACTGACTACTACGAACCCGTCCATGGGTAGAGTCTGCATCACCGTGAGCGGTGAATCGGAGGTGCCAGGCGGCAGATCAACCAGCAGGTAGTCTAGGTCTTCCCAGTCTGTCTGCTGGAGAAACTGGCTGATGGCGTTGTGAA
>CAZHAN010000187.1:0-1870 GCA_964530575.1 uncultured Rhizobiaceae bacterium
CTGGTGGATCGACCTATTCGGTCGTCCCAAGGTCTTATAGAGACCGAGGTACCGGCGATTACCGATTGAAGGTCGTTGGGCCAAAAGTGGAAGAACCACCTGCCCCTCAAGTAGAGCGGACGATACCAATCAACGAAGATGTCTCAGGAACCATCTCAGCAGAAGGAGAGTTCTATCCGTGGCTTCTTACAGCGACTGAAGACACGACAGTGGACATCTTCATGTGGACGGAGACAGGGGCGATAGACACCCATCTATACCTGTATGAAGGGGATTCTGCTAATCTTACAAGCCCTGCATTGAAGAGTAATGACGACAATAACTCGGCTATACAGACAGCGGCTTACCAAGGGGTACTGACCTTCCCTGTCGGAGGCCGCTACAACTCTGCCATCATCCAGGTCCCATTATCTGGTGGATCGACCTATTCGGTCGTCCCAAGGTCTTATAGAGACCGAGGTACCGGTGATTATCACTTAAAGGTCGTTTCTCAAGCTCCGTAGCGAAATCCAACCAATAGAAAACCAAGGGCGCATTTCTCCCCTTCGCTGCTTTTCAGCGGTCAAGAGGAGAAATGCGCGAGTCCATAGTTAGAACTGAATGAAACGTTCACCTTCACCCCCCTAGCAACTTCCTCTATCGATGCATCATTGACTCAACTCTAGTGACGCCAGTCATTACCGTTAAGTAACATTTGTCATCTGCAAGCTTAAACCTATAACTACGCACCGAGAGAATTAGAACATAGCCAATCTTCCGCTCTCGGATTTAAGTACAAAAATCCAAGCCTACGTCCAACCGTTTCACGTCTCTTGAACTATCTAAGATACTCAGTCCATCAGACCTAGATAGCAACCATCCCAAAAACTCGGTCACCGTGTGACAACTCTGCATAAGCATCTAGTTTTAATTTGAGAGTATCGCTTTAGCCACCTTGTTATATAATCAACTACGGGTCGTGCAAGGGTCGTGAGAAAATCTCAGTTGGTGACACATGCTCTACTGTAGTAATTGCGATATTAACTATCCATCGGATCAGGGACAAAAATTTTGCGACAAATGCGGCGGCCCCGTGCAGATGATAGGAGACCATTCCGGATCATCCGTACCTGATTCGGGAGCAACCGCAATAGAATCTCTAGCCCAACCTTTAGGCAATGACACCATAAATCCGCAAATAGCTAGGCAAACCGACCCCTCAACTCCAAGCGCAGCCAATGTAGAAATAGGCGACCGAGTTACCAATGTCTACAATAATGTCAGTTCACAGGATTACTGTGCTTACGGCGGCGAACGAGTTTATCAAGACAAATCGTTCAGATGTCCAGAATGCGGTCGGGACCCTATCTGTACTGACCACTTCGACAAAACTCTTAGGCTTTGCTCTTTTTGTGTTGAGTCACGCACTCAGGCTTGTTCCATATGCAACACAAAGGGTTTATCCGATGATATGACCAAATGCCCGAAGTGTCTGAAAATATTTTGTTCTGATCACTCCAATGCGAATAGTGAACTTTGCCTTGAATGCTCAGAACAATGGGCCAATGTAGTTGCAGCCATGGAAAGCGGTGAAGTCGCGATCTCAATGGGGACTGTCATAGGTACCGACGAGATTACGATTAAAGGTGATTCGATAATAACTAAAGATGGTCACCCTGTAGCGACGATAAAAGAGAATACGTGGTATGCGTCGCCCAAACAATGGTATCGGGTCAAAAACCAGTTGCTGGTACAAGAAAAACAGGCAATGGGCCGTTTCTACCCTAATATGAATCTTGGATTCTCAAAAGATGAAAACGCCCACTGGAACGGAATAGTAACTACATGGTCAGGAAAATCATACTCGGTCAGATTGTCGTACCCAGCCGCT
>CAZHAN010000188.1:0-1859 GCA_964530575.1 uncultured Rhizobiaceae bacterium
CAACTCTCTAGCTTTTATCTTTCCCATTACCCCATTGAAGTTAGCGTGATCATAAAAACAGAGTCCGCCTGCCTGGTGCACAATCTTAACCCACTCAACTATCTCAGGATTATAAATTCCCATATCATCGGGGTTGTTTATCAATAAAGCTGCTGTGCGATCTGAAACTGCTTCTCGCAATGCATCAAGTGTGGGGTATCCATTACCCCCAAGAGGTAGTGTAATCACATCAAAACCTGCTGCCGCAGCTGTAGCTGGATTACATGGGTGAGCTTGTATGGATGTTATAATTTCATTTCTCTTCTCCAGCTCACCTCTCGATGCATGGTATGCCCTAGTCACACAACAATGAGTATATGCCGCATGCGCACCGCCACCGGCTTGAAACACAAATTTATCCATACCCGATAACTCTCGTAGAATTAAATCAAAGTTATGAATTAATTGCAGTGTGCCTTGTAATGTGCTTTCATCTTGAAGTGGATGAGTCTCAGCAATCTCAGGTCGTAAGGCAATAAGCTCATTCAGTCTTGGGTTGTATTTCATAGTACAAGTGCCAAATAAACTGATGCCCATCATCCCCAGTGTTTCTTGGGAGAGATGTAAAAAATGACGCTGGACTTCCTGTTCAGACATTTCTGGCAAAGCCGGCCGATCGTTTCTAATCATATGTTCTGGAATCAATTTATCTACGGAACCAACGCGATCAATGATATCTTGACTCGCTGGCCTAAACACGATACCACGTCTGCCTTCAGAGCCCATCTCTGCAATAACTGGTTCATCCCAAACCGGAGCGTGGTATGCTCTTAGATTATTATTCTTCATGAGGAGAGAACCTCTTTTAAATTAGTAGCTAGGCTTTCAATATCCTTTTGCGTATGGATTTCCGTTACACAATACAACGCACTTTGCCCGAGCTCTGGAAATTCCAAAGAAAGATCCTTACCGCCAAAAATATTGCGTTCTCGGAGTCTCGCATTAATGTCCCTTACGGAAAATCCTGTGTCGCCAAAATTCAAGACAAATTCTTTAAATACAGCCGCGTCGAAGGTCATTTTGACACCTTCAATTTCAGACATCAGCTGCGCAGCATAATTTGACTGCTGTGTAATCAGTTCACCAATTTCACGAAATCCTGAAGGGCCCAGGAGAGCCATATAAACTGCCCCTGAAATAGCCCAGAGATAAGTAGAATTCCCGGTCCAATCCTTTCCGGCCTCCCTTAAACCATAAGAAGTTTGTCCAGCACAACTCAATCCAAACCCATATTGGCCTTCTACTTCAGTTTCAGTAATGCTTATATTGAGCGTATTGTATTCCCTAACATAAACTTCCTCGTCGCGAGTAGCAAGGTATCCACTAACTCCCCCTCCGCAATTCATGTGCACACCAAGCGGTTGAACGGGGCCAACGATGATATCAGCTCCATAGTCAACCGGCGATCGAAGAATACCTAAAGAAATTGGATCACAGCCAACAATAGTTTCAGCGCCATTCTTTCTTGCTAATTCAGAAATTAGCTGTCCATGTTTCTCGATAAGCCCAAAATAATTAGGCACTTCGAAATATACGGCTGCAACATCATCTGACAATTCTTTTTCCAAGTGCTCAAGGTCAATCCCTCCTGAAGCAGCAACGCTATTAATTTCTACAATCTCAATATGATCATCCATATTTTCTGGACCGCAATAATTTACGACAACTGCTTTCCTTTCAGGATCGATGACTCGTGGAATTAAAACTTTTTTTCTGTCAGTAATTCTGGAAGCTAAACGAATAGCATGACCTATTGCACAACCATAACTATAAACTGGTAGTCCCACCATATCTAACTTCAATAAATCTCCAAGCTGACT
>CAZHAN010000189.1:0-1854 GCA_964530575.1 uncultured Rhizobiaceae bacterium
AAAAAGTAGAGTTGTTACTATAGAAATAATTATTTTTTTCATATAATCCTCACTCCCAGATTTCCGCATTTGTAGAACATTATTGCCCACATCCCAGCATTATAAATTGAAAAACGATAAATTTATTTCAAATTTAAAATGCCCATTAAAGAATCAAAGTATATTAATATTTTGATCCTGTGTTACAAACAGTACAAAATCGAATTACGTCCACTCAGGGACCAATTGACCCCTGAGAGTTTCTTAAGAAAACCCTAATATGACAATATGACAAGAACAGCAAGCATAGAAAGAAGAATGGGCCCAAGAGAATGGGCAATTCTCATATTTCTCGCCTTTATATGGGGGGGGTCATTCTTCTTTAATGAGCTTTCCCTTGCAACATTCCAACCCTTAACCCTAGTTGCGATTAGGGTGGGTATTGGCGCATTTTGCCTACACATTGTTGCCTTATTTATGGGTTGGACTATCCCTCGAGAGCCAAAAATTTGGATAAACTTAGCCGTCATGAGCATCCTTATAAATATTATCCCATTTTCATTGATAGCATGGGGTCAAACTTACCTATCTGGAAGCCTAGCCTCTATCCTAAATGCCACAACTCCTTTGTTTGGTGTCATAACTGCACATTTTTTAACTCGGGATGAACCAATAACTTTAGGTGGTTTTACTGGAGTTGTGTTTGGCTTTTTAGGAGTATCTATTTTAATTGGAGGCCCAGATATAATAAATTTTAAATCAGGGATCCTTCCATACATAGCTGTTCTTTCAGCTAGCCTATCCTATGCCCTTGCAGCAGTATTTGGACGCAGGTTTGCAAGTTTAGAAATTTCTAATTTTAACACCGTTCGAATATTTCTTTCAATCTCTACTATAATTCTTATTCCCTTAGCCGCAATATTCGATAGACCATGGAATATTTCTAATTATCATTTAGAATCCTTAATTGCTATATTCGCACTTGGATCTTTATCTACTGCCTTTGCCTTTATATTATATTTTCGTGTTCTATCCACATCTGGAGCGACAAATATATTATTAGTTACACTTCTTGTTCCTGCCAGTGCAATAATTTTAGGCGTTACAATACTTAACGAAGTTCTCTTAAATCGTCACTTAATTGGAATGGGTATAATAGCATTAGCTCTTGCAATTATTGATGGACGCCTGGTGCTATATATTAGAAAAATTTTTAAATAAATTCATTAAAATTTGTCTAAACATTCATGTAAATTATAATAATCCTTTTGTCTCGAGCCAATCAGGAAATGAAAACTTCGCATACATTCCTAAAGAAACATATTCAAATGCTGCAAAAAGAATTTCATGATCTGCTAATCCTGGTAACCTAAGGACTACATCACCGTTACCTAAAATAAATTCAATAGTTGGCGTACCTATAACTTGGTGCTTTATAGAAACTTTCCTTTCAGTATCAATTGTTCCATCTAAATCAACAATTAATGAATCTCCTGAGACCTTAAAACGTATTGGGTAAAATGGGCCATAAAAAAACTTTGATAGTTCTTCACTTCTTAAGGTTTCCAAATGAAGTATGGAGCAAAATTTACAGCCAGGTTCTTCCCAGAAAATAACTAAAATCTTACCCTGTAAAGATGCCTGCCTAAGATCTCCCCTTAGATCTCCTGAGGTATTTTTCATCCAATCTTCTTTCCATAATCCGTCAGATCCTAAAGTAAGTTGATTGGTTGTTTCCTGAGCTAATGAATAAGTAGTAAATAATATTACTACTGCTGTAACAATTTTTGCGATCAATAGCATAACTAGCCCTTTAGTTTATGAAGTAAATAAATATTCACCAATCATCAAGTAAGGCATGAAGATAGAGAAAAA
>CAZHAN010000190.1:0-1826 GCA_964530575.1 uncultured Rhizobiaceae bacterium
GATTTGGAACAGCAATTCCGACAGCTGTGTCGAACGCTGCTTCGTGAGGGTAGACGTGGTAGTAGTGATGGATCGGAGGAGCACAGTTCGAACATCGATTGGAGTCAGATTGGCCCGGCGATCTTTAGCCAGGGTTTGAATGGAAGCTTAGGTTATCTAATGGGGACGCCACTGCATCAATGGCTATTCGGCAGTGATGCGGGGAACAATTCTTCTGGTAGCTATGGGTGGCGTCTAATGTCGCTGCCCGAGTTTAAGGTAATAGAAGACCTATCATCCTTCGGTCTTAGTCCGGAAGAGCCCCGCCGCTACGAATTCGCGGAGGTGCTTAAGGCCCAAGTTAACGCAGCCAATCAACTTAGCCAACAATTAACGGATGTCTATGAGAGGGCCTCGGCGCGCTTTCAGCAATCGATCACCGACGATGAAAATGACGATTATCAGATCACGAGCTTACGTGAACTCTACGACTTTTGGGTCTCGATTGCCGAGCAAGCATACGCTGAAAAGGTTATGACACCGGAGTACTCACAGATATTTGGCCGTTTTATCAATACAAGTGTCCGCATGTGGAAAATTGCGCAGGAGCTTGGAGTTGCGGAGCAGAAGTTTACGAGCCTGTCCGACAGACTGGAACAAGCTTCGGTTGCTGAGCGACAGGTTGATTTGCAAGCGGAGGTACATGCTTCGACCGGATCGCTATTGAGTGATGACGACCTCATTCTGTTGATTGCTCGAATTAAAGATTTTGCTCAGAAAATAGACGAGCTAAGGGACGTCGTACATAAAACATCAACGCCGCCAACTCAGCCCGTGAGTGAATTAGATAGTGCCAATATCAGATCTGATACTGGACGACCGCAAGAATAGGACCATGCCTCGAATCTGCCTTACTCCGGAAAACGTGAGCACAGAACTATCCGCTGTCGCAGGAAAGCTAGCCGCCGGTACCGTAACATGGCCGGTCGTTAAAGACGTAGAGCTTGGATCGTGCGCAAGAAAAGAGGTCTTCCGGATCGATAAGGTTGTACTCTACCGGTATCGACCGCGTACGGCCGTGGGTAACCCTGTACCGGTACTCATCGTTTATGCCTTGGTCAATCGCCCCGACATGATTGATCTCCAGGAAGATCGCTCACTGATCCGTTCCTTACTCGATCGTGGCCTGGATATCTACCTCATTGACTGGGGTTATCCGGACGACGCGGATTGCGGGCTCACTTTAGAGGACTACATCTGTCGCTATGTTGACGCCACAGTAGATTTTATCTGCGATGTCACAAAGCAGCCTCGGATTAACCTTCTCGGTATCTGTCAAGGCGGCACGTTTAGCGTATGTTATAGCGCGTTGAAGCCAGAAAAAGTCCGTAACCTGATCACGACAGTCACGCCTATCGATTTCCACTCCACTAACGATATGCTCAGTCATCTATTCAGACACATTGACGTCGATCTATTGGTTGACAGCAGCGGCAATATTTCGGGCGAAATGCTCAACATAATATTTTTGTCGCTAAAACCATTCCGGCTTGCGCAGCAAAAATATGTGCATATGGTAGATGGACTCGATGATGCTGAGGCCACCCAGATGTTTTTGAGGATGGAGAAATGGATATTTGATAGCCCAGCACTAGCAGGTGAGGCGTTCAGGGAATTTGCGCGGTATTTTTATCAAAACAACGATTTGATAAAAGGCAAAGTGTATATCGGGAATCGCCGGGTAGATCTGACAGCGTTGCGGATGCCGGTGTTGAATATCTATGCATCGAATGATCATTTAGTTCCACCCACAGCGTCGCTTGCATTGGGCAAGTATGTTGGAAGCG
>CAZHAN010000191.1:0-1819 GCA_964530575.1 uncultured Rhizobiaceae bacterium
TAGATACTCATATAGTAAATTCAAAACAAGCTCTTACTACTACTTCATATGATATTTACGGTGATATTCATAGTTGGTGGATTATATATTTGTTAAATAAAGAAACTATTGGTAACAGTTTTTTTGCTGAAGGCGGTCAACAACTAACTTATATTATTCCGAGTAAACGTGGTTTAATTTATCAGCAAATGACTGATGCTACACTTAATCGGTAATGGCAACTTCTAACACAAGCCCTGTAGATGACGAATCATTTAAGTTCAAGATAAATGGTGCTGAGTATTATTGTTATTTTCTTATAAGTAGTAACCCAGAACCACCTCTTTCATTTAAAGGTAAGGATCTTGCTGAAGGTATATTGCTAACAAAATCTTCAATAGTAAATATGGATATTCATGAAAATTTCTTTTCTCCTGAAGTTTCCGGAACTATAACAATTAACAACCCTTACAATTATCTTGAGGATGAACATATTACTAACACCAGAACAGGTGAAGATTATTTGCATATAAAATTTGTTGAGTATGAAGTTTTTGCTAAAGGTAATCCATCACGTGTTGGATCTGCAGAACCCGGAGGTACAAAACTACAGGATGAAATTTTAGAATATAGTTTTGTAATTACAGATGAAAGCAACAGTATATCTAAAACAGATAGAACTAATAACTTTAAAACCTATACATTAATAGATAAAAATTTTTATAAGTTAAATAGAATTACCCCTGTAGAAATGTCATTCCCTATGAAAGACTATCCTCCAGCTCCTATAGGAGATGTTATAAAGGAAGATATATTTAATAATTTATTTGAAGGAGATAATATAATAGATGATTCACAGTGGGATGCTGGTAGTCACGTTTTAAACAAAAATAATGGAAAGAAAGTTGATTTAATTCAAAAAGTTCACCCTGGCAAGCATTGGCGTTATTCAGATGTATTAAAATATTTGCTGAAATATAATTATAGTCTAAGAGGCGCTGATAATAAACTACCGGTGCAAAGTTTCTTACAGTATAATAGAGAAACAAGTAAATATTCTCTTTTACCTTTAACATCTTATTTTGAAGATAATGAAAATTTAACTATAGAGGCGATGGGAGTAGGTGATCTTATGACCGAGGCTTCTACTACATTTACATCAACAAACAAAAACAACCCTAAATCTAATACAAATACAAAAGTAAATCGCTTTACCGGAAACTTACATAATACCAATTTATCAACTCCATATACAACTTATACTAACGAATACTTTATGGACTATAGTATAAAGAATTCTGAGCCATACAGAGGAGTTCAGCATGAACAAATAATAAAAATAAATGAAATAATTCCAGAATGGAATACTGCTATTATTGAAAAGTTTCAATTAACAGGAGGAAAGGCTAAATCATTTATTCCATTTAATAGAGTTAACCCTGAAAGACCAGTAAAGCCTTTTGGTCTACCTACTTTTGCTTTACAAGATAATATAAATTTATGTAAAGCACAAATGGTATCTAATTTAACTTTTTACAATTTACAGTTAACTATAGATGTTGCTGGTGATACAGCTAGAAGACCAGGTAGGTTTATTGATATATTTAAACTATCTGATAATGAAGGTTCATCTGATGCAAAACTTTTAGGTAAGTGGTTTATCACCAGTGTACATCATATATTTAGAAAAGATAAATATCAAAATGTTATTATGTGTGTTAAGCCATATGTAGGCCCTGATTATGATATGAGAGGAGATGATGCAAGTCTATCTCTACCTAATCAAATACCAGCTGGTAAACAGATTAGGACACTTCCACCTTCACAAACCCCTCTTGAT
>CAZHAN010000192.1:0-1730 GCA_964530575.1 uncultured Rhizobiaceae bacterium
TATTTAAATGATGCACTCACCCTTCCCAATCGCGTAAAAGTAACATCTAAATTGTCTCCCCGTGATACACGAATGGGAGTAACTACTGACCCCGAAATGATTATTTCTCCGGCTTTAAGGTAATCCTCAAATTCGTACATTTTGTTTGCCAACCAGACTATAGGATTAATAGGATTTCCCATTACTTCGGACCCTGTCCCAGATCCGACCAACTTCCCATTATGTTCTACGGTGGCACCTTCATATTGAAGATCACAGGAGTCAATATCAATCATCTTAGACCCTACTATTACACCACCATGTAACCCCTGGTGTGCAATTACGTCGGTTGAACTGATACCTTCTCCTTGTACCTTTAGATCCACAAGCTCTATCGCTGGTAATATTCCTTCTATTGCCGACATGACCTGTATGGGAGTCACACCCGGCCCTTTAAGATCTTTCTTTAGGATAAAGGCTATTTCCGCTTCGCAGTGAGGGTCGGTTAGTTCCAAAATTGGAACTGCGGACCCGTTAGCATAGACTCCTGTATCTAGAATGTGAGCAAAGCATGGTTCATCTACTCCAAGGTGATCTCTGGCGGCCTTGGTGGTCAACGCGATCTTGTGGCCACGAATGATTTCACCGGAAGTCTTGAGTTGTTCAATAAGTTTGTATTGAATCATGTATGCGTCGGCTTCTGTAAATTCCGGATCAAGAAAAGGGTTGCTTTTGATTCCTGTACGAAACGATTGAACTACCTGGAGAAATTTATTTTCCAAAGTGGGTTTATCCGTCGACATGTTGCTCCCGCTTATCGTCAGTTTGTTTATCAGACCATACGGTTGAAGGTAAACGTTGCATATGGATGAATGAATCTATTAAATTAATTCTTACGCTCGTAGAATAGCTATCAGATTAAGAATACTAGCTCATTTGCCATACCTGCTCCTTAGATATACTCACCGTCCGTCCACTCGGGGTCTTCCACCAAACAAGCTCTAAGTTTAGAGAAAGCCTCATGCTGTGCAGAGTCGCTGGCATTGGCCATATAAGCCGTTTTATCTTTGAATATCGCGACCCCAACTAATTCGTTAGGTTGGTTTTCCGGTTCCATTAAATAAACTGCAATTGCGCCTTTTATATCTTGAGTCGATCTGTCTTTAAAATGCGATATGGCGTTTTCTTGTTGGCCTTGTTTTACTTTCATACGAAATATTGTCCCGTACATAGTTCTCTCCTAAATTGAATAGACTTAGAACGTTAAATTTAACTACGACCTGATAGAAGTCGACATCACTGAGTGAATTGGAGTGTGGGTACCTACATTCGCCGGCTCTGACTGAAAATTATCTTCTACTAAATTGAACCTAGAACAAACGACCATTAACTCTTCAAGCAACTCAACCTATGAAGTCAAGAAGAGTTCTATGGCCCTACATAAGTGCTAGTAATATGGGATTTAAGTTAACCATAGCCTCACTTTACTCGGTTCACCAGTTATCTTACAGGGCTTAAATTACACTATCGCTTGTTTTTGTAGCCAATACATTTACAGCCATCGGGTGCAAAACATATACCCCCTTGAGCAATTCCCATCAACGCACGACATACTTCTCCAAAGCCAATCGCTTTTGATAGAATTCTGTGGGTAATTGCCCTTGAAGGTCAGCTATCCAAGTTAGTTGACCTTGAGATGCAAATTATCTGAAACAATTACTACCAACAAAAACGTGGTCATACCTGAGAGA
>CAZHAN010000193.1:0-1606 GCA_964530575.1 uncultured Rhizobiaceae bacterium
TGCCGAAATCTGCCGGCAGGTAACCTGCCGGCGGACTAAATAAGTAGTAACAATTTGTAGGAAAGATTGAATTGAGCCAACTTGCTTAGGTTGGTACGAAATCTACTATAATATGTTTGAGTTAGTAATTCGGGCTCGATATCTCGTAGCTCATTGATAGCAGATTTTATGAATACATTTTTCCAAAGAACTATTAAACAGCGAATCAGTTGTTCTGGTGTTGGGCTTCACTCAGGAGTTTCAGTGAGCATGACTTTATGTCCAGCAGCTCCCAATACTGGGATTATATTTAATAGAACCGATCTTGATCCAGAGGTAGCGAGCATTGATGCAAATTGGAAAAATATTCATTCAGGGATTCTTTGCACAACCTTAGCTAACCAAGAAGGTCAAACAGTTGGGACTATAGAACACCTAATGGCTGCCTTATGTGGTTGTGGTATTGATAATGTTGTTATTGATCTTAATGGACCCGAAGTGCCTATTATGGATGGAAGTGCATCTCCTTTCATTAGTTTAATAGAATGTGCAGGAATAATTGAACAGGATTTTCCTCGGAAATATATTCGTGTACTCAAGCACGTTTTTGTCTCTGATGGATCTGGATCAATGCATTTACGTCCTTCCGATAACCTTAGAATTAATTTCGAGATAGATTTCGCATCAAATGTAGTTGCTCATCAAGAGTATTTATCCAATGTAACTGAGAAGAGTTTTAAGAATGACCTTGGTGGGGCTCGAACTTTTGGTTTTGTAGACCAAATTGAGGCAATGCGTGAATTAGGCTATGGACGCGGAGGCTCTCTAGATAATGCAGTTATTGTTGATGGCGATAAGATACTAAATGAAGGTGGCTTACGTTTTTCAGATGAATTTGTTCGCCATAAAGTGCTTGATTGTTTGGGGGATATGTATTTGGCAGGAGGTCCAATCTTAGGAGAAATTACTGGGATTAGGTCAGGCCATAGTTTAAGCCATAAACTATTAAGAAGTCTTTTATGCGATGAAACTGCTTGGTGCTTTGGAACTAACGATGATTTCTTGACTAACGATAGACTCAAGGGGAATACTCAACTAATGCCTCCAATAGCTGCCACTGCTTAACAATTTCTTCAAATAGAATTAAATATATTTGTATCTCACAAGCTAGAGAACTACGTGCTATAGTGATTATGCTGTGATTACTGTTCTCTTTAATAATGCCCTTTATTGGATATTTTCTAAGGCTTTCTCTTTCTGTGCCTTTGTAGGGATTTTATTGTATTTATCTTCATGCGCATCAGTTGATACTCCAAGATACGTAGAAAAACCTGTTGGAGAATTATATAATGCAGCTGCAACCCTACTTGCTAATGGGGAATATTTATATGCAGCAAGAGCATTTGACGAGGTAGAGCGCCAACATCCTTACTCAATTTGGGCTAGCCGCGCTCAATTAATGGCAGCATATTCTTATTATCGGCAAGGCTGGTTTGATGAGGCAATATTGGCATGCGAAAGATTTCTTCAATTGCATCCGGGAAGTCCTGATGCACCATATGCACACTATCTTGCAGCAATCTCTTTTTATGATCAAATTGTAGATGTTGGCCGAGATCAGGCTATG
>CAZHAN010000194.1:0-1545 GCA_964530575.1 uncultured Rhizobiaceae bacterium
ACAGCGTGTTATCGATGCGAGTACCACGCTGATAGCGATCGTCATACCCAAGAAAGATAACCGTGCCTGCATTAATCCGGTATGTCAGCAATAAATTATTACCAACACTCACGACTTGCGTGTTGTGTTCTGCAATATGGCGCAACAAAAACCGACGACTTAATTGAAATGTTGTCCTCGTTCTGAAAATCTTCACATCGAATACTTCAGAATTTTCAATTCGATTCACGAATTGGCTGAAAATGTTATTTAGTTCCACTCGCATGCGAGCGTGAGGCCTGACACTAATATTCAGACTCCCAACCGTATTGCGCCCCACGTATGGTGTATCACTAAACAAAATACCGTCGCCACCGTTAAATCCACCGTAAAACGACAATGTTCGTCCGCAGTAAAAACAACCGAATACTCCATAGGTCGTTTTCTTGAAATCGATTTCCCTGAATCGCTCAAGGTCTCGGTTGACCGTCGCGGTCAAGTTGATATTGTTCCGGAATTGAACGCTTGTCTGCGCCTGAACCTGTTCATCTTGAAGCTCGCCTTCATGATCGTAAAGCCGAAAATACGTAAACGAAGGACCCCACGTCGTCAGCATTGACTCCGGCCACCACCGGTACGACACATTCGCATTTGCTTGACGAAGATCAACTCGTGGTATGAAACCACTCTCTGCGCGAAATTCCGAATCGATACTTCCATAGGAAGCGCTATACCCAAAGTTTCGACCCTGTCTTGTAAAGTCAACTTCAACAGCTGGGCCGCCAAGTGCCCCCTCTATCTCGTTGCTCGTCGACGAGCCCACTGCCATGAAACTCAGTCGGTGTGTTTGCCCTAATCGAAAGCGCCCGTCGATACCACCTACACGGTTGTAGTCCTGGCCAAACTCTCTCGCTGTCATAATCGCCCCAAGGTACGATTCAGAATAAAAATCATAGCGAGCGCGCCCAACCACCGTCTGGGCCGTCGAACCGAACCTGGAGTCATTCGGATCATCGAAATATCCCGCCGCTTCATCGTCGGCGACAAATACACCCAGTGTCGTGTCACCAACTTTTCCGGTCAACTTGCCACCGAAACGAGGATCGACAATCGTCCTGGTGTTCAGTAACGCCATTGGCGTTGCAGTCTGAAAAATTTCCTGTCCCTCAAGGAAAAATGGACGCTGCTCAGGATAGAACAATGCAAACCGCTGGTTCGTCTCGATCTGAGGCCGGTCAGCCTCAATCTGAGAAAAATCAGGGTTATACGTAAAGTCTGCTGTCAGGTTCGGCGTAATACCGTATTTGAAACCCATGCCAAGGTCCCCATCTGGATCACGTTGGTTGTAAATACCAGTCTGGCGATCAAGCGACCCAAAACTAATTCCTGTGAGCTCAGGGAGAATTTCAAGATTTCGGCTCTGGGACAAACCCTCAAGCCCTTCCAGAATTCCAAACTGGGTCAGCTGCCCAGCAATATCCCGCGAAACCGGAGACCACGACTGTGCCTCTGAACGTCCACGAATACGGCGGGTAATTTGAAACCCCCACAGATGTGGTTCTCCTG
>CAZHAN010000195.1:0-1502 GCA_964530575.1 uncultured Rhizobiaceae bacterium
CTGTTTCACAAAATTCAGCAAGTTCAGAAAGACACGTTGGTATACCTTCTGTTAAGTTTTTATCAATCAGTTTTCCTGTAACTGTTTGCAGCTGATGTAAGGGAACTTGTCCTCCCATTTCATCAATTACTTTTCCCATTCCTTGGGTTGCATGATAACTTCGGGACCACTCGGCTATCTGACTGTAAGATCCACCAAAAACTGGATCAAATCCACTAACGCTTACAAGATGGGTAGCATTAGGTGGGCCCACTTCGTCGTCATATGCGCCTCCACCACCGCCCCAAGCAGGTAGATATAATGCATTCGTCTGCCAAATTTGTAATCCAAGGTCTGAATATAAATTTGGATCATTAGCTTCTGTGAATGCTGATATTGTCGCCTCTGTTACAGCACGATGATGACCATGTTGGCCGGGCACATCTAAAAATGTTGGAATCATGATATCCGGCTTAAATGTTCGAACCATTTTTACCATTTGACGTTTTGTGTATTGCTCACCCCATATTCCCAAAGTTTCTTTACCAGACTTTGAAAGCCCAAAGTCAATTATAGGGTCTTCGATTGTTTCTGACAGCCATCCGATATCGGCGCCGAAAACACCCATAGCATGAAATAATTCTTCTGACCTTATATAACCAAGATCATCTCCCCGTTCTGGACCAATAGAGTTTTGCCCTCCATGACCTCGAACGGCATTTACATAAACAACGTGAAAACCATCTTTTAAAGCCAGCCGTGCCAGTAATTTAGATGTTTCATCGTCGGGATGAGCACCGGTTTGCATGAAGATTATTGTTGATTGTAGAGATTTTAAATGACCCCAAAGCTTTCTCATTGGATTACGCTTTTCTTGATTTACAACGTCAATATTTCTCATAATTACCTCAACTGTTTTTTGTTACAATGATCTTTCGAGTTGACTTAGTCAACGAATTGAATGCAAATTAGTTACATCTGTAAATTATTATAAATAGAGTTATTACTATTTATTCGCTGGGGGGCATTCAAAAGAGATTTTAGTTTTCTAGTGATTAAAGTATATTTTCACAGTAAAAAGATTTTAATAATCTAAGGAGTTATAAAATGAATAAATACTTGAAAAAACCGTTGGTCGCTATTG
The DNA here is from genome assembly GCA_964530575.1 of uncultured Rhizobiaceae bacterium. Classification (GTDB taxonomy): domain Bacteria; phylum Pseudomonadota; class Alphaproteobacteria; order UBA2966; family CAIVPW01; genus JAQBXG01. Next base: position 1,124 of record CAZHAN010000195.1, read on the forward strand.
CAGCGGGCATAGTAGCACTATCGGCGAGTTTAGCCAGCGCTGTAGAGATAGAGTACTGGCAATACACTTATGGAAGTAGAGTTAAGGCGATTGATGCGCTTATTGAAAGCTTTGAGGCCGCAAATCCGGGTATCACTGTTAAACATACTAATTTCCCTTATGCTGATTATCGTAAAAAGGTCGCAATTGCTGTTTCGGCGGGTGATGGGCCAGACGTGGTACAACTATACTATGGATGGTTGAATGACTATAGAGACAGTGGACTCTTACAACCACTTTCAAAAGATGCATTTCCACATGCTGCGATAGAAAGTGATTTCTTCCCAATGGTATCAACAATGAAAGTAGATGGAGATTATTGGGGTTTACCAACAGCGGT